>JBQGEI010000130.1:0-4324 GCA_052039535.1 Pseudoxanthomonas sp. | reverse complement strand
GCCGCTGCCCTCGTCGGCGCGGATGGCATAGGTGGTGAAGCGCGCGCCGTTGGTCACGTCCCACACGTGCACCTGCTCGAACTCGCGGATGCCGGTGGCATCGAGCAGCAGCCCGTCGATCGCCACCGAGCCTTCGTAGTTGAGCTCGGAGTGGGTGACGGTGGCGCGGTGGATCTTGGCCTTGAGCAGGGTCAGGTGCATGTGGGGAACTCCGGAATCATGGATGGTAGCAATGCCCGTGGCGCGGATGGGCCAAGGTCATGGACGGGGATGTGCGGACGGCGTGCCGGCCGCATCGGTTGCACGCGAAACCCGCGAGGCACCGCCCCGCGCGGTACGCTTCAGAACTCGAGGTTGTCGATCAGCCGGGTGGTGCCCAGGCGCGCGGCGACCAGGGCCACGCGCGGCCCCGCCTCACCGTCGGCCGGCACGGAAAGGTCCGCGCGGCGCAGCACGGCGTAATCGACGCCGAACCCCGCGGCCGTCAGGGCGGACGCGGCATCGGCTTCGACCGTGGCGCGCGCGGCGCCCGCCAGGTGCGCGTCGCGCATCGCACCCAGCACGCGGTGGATGACCGCCGCACGCGGGCGGTCCGGCGCGGACAGGTACTGGTTGCGCGAACTCATCGCCAGGCCGTCGTCCTCGCGCACGATCGGCCCGCCGAGGATCTCGATCGGAAACTGCAGGTCCGCCACCAGCTGCCGGATCACGGCCAGCTGCTGGTAGTCCTTGCGGCCGAACGCGGCCACGTCCGGCTGCACCTGGTGGAACAGGCGGCTCACCACGGTGCATACGCCGTCGAAATGGCCCGGCCGGCACTCGCCCTCGAGCACGCCGCTCACGCCGGGCACGTGCACCCGGCTGGCCAGCTCCACCCCGAACGGATACATCGACTCCACCGTCGGCAGCCACAGCACGTCGCACCCGGCGGCCGCCAGCCCGGCGGTGTCGGCATCGGGCGTGCGCGGATAGCGGGTGAAGTCCTCGCTCGGCCCGAACTGGGTCGGGTTGACGAAAACGCTGGAAACGACGCGATCCACGTGCTGCCGCACCAGGGCCACCAGCGAGTAGTGGCCGGCGTGCAGGTTGCCCATGGTGGGCACGAAGCCCACGCGCAGGCCATCGCGCTTCCAGTCGCGCACGCGGGCCCGCAGCGCGTCCAGCTCGGTAATGGTCTCGATCATCGGTACGGCCAGGAATGGGGAAGGAAGGGCTCAGGCGTAGGCATGGGCCGCGTCCGGGAAGCTGCCCTCGCGCACCGCCTGCGCATAGGCGCGGAACGCGCCCTCCACCGAACCGCCGCCGGCCAGGAAATCCTTGACGAAGCGCGGCCGGCGGTGGCCGCTGTCCAGGCCGAGCATGTCGTGCAACACCAGCACCTGGCCATCGCAATGGGGGCCGGCGCCGATGCCGATGGTCGGCACCGGCACCGCGGCGGTGATCTTCTGCGCCAGCGGCGTGGGCACGCATTCCAGCACCAGCAGGCTGGCGCCCGCCTCCACCGCTGCACGCGCATCGGCCAGCAGCCGCGCGGCCGCCTCCTCCTCGCGCCCCTGGACCTTGAACCCGCCCAGCTTGAGCACCGACTGCGGGGTCAGGCCCAGATGGGTGCAGACCGGGATGTCACGCCCGGACAGGAAGCGCACCACCTCCAGCTTCGCTCCGGCGCCTTCGATCTTCACCATCTGCGCACCGGCCTGGAGCAGCGCGACGGAGGCGTCCAACGCCCGTTCGGGGGTGGCATCGGCCTGGAACGGCAGATCGCTGACCAGCAACGCGCGGGACAGCCCGCGGGCAACGGCCGCGGTGTGGTACGCCATGTCGGCCACCGTGACCGGCAAGGTCGAACCGTGGCCCTGCACCACCATCCCCAGCGAATCGCCGACCAGGACCAGGTCGATGCCGCTGCGGTCCATGGCCCGGGCGAAGCCGGCGTCGTAGGCGGTCAGCATCGCCAGCCGGCGGCCCTGGCGCTTGGCTTCCACCAGGCCCGGGACGGTCAGGGGCTTTTGCTCGGCATGCACGCTCATTACGGTTTCCGGTTCGGCAAGCCGCGCATTATCGCGCAAAAGCCGCGCCGGCCCGGCCACGGCCAGGCCACGCTGCGTGCCAGCGTCGCGCCTTCACGCCGGCCCCAGCAGCTCCACGCCGGCCGCGTCCACCGCCTGCAGCGCGGCGGCGACCGTGCCATGGCCCGGAATCGGCGCGTCGGGCGCGACCTCGGCCAGCGGCACCAGCACGAACGCCCGCATGCGCAGGTACGGGTGCGGCACCTGCAGGCCCGGTGCGTCGATGGCCTCGGCGCCGTAGAGCAGCAGGTCCAGGTCCAGCACGCGCGGCCCCCAGCGCCCGGCCCCACCTCCGCGCATGCGCCCTGCCCCGCGTTCGATCGCCAGCAGCGCCTGCAGCAGGGTCAGCGCCGGCAGGGTGGTCTCCAGCACGGCGGCGGCATTGATGAAGTCCGGCTGGTCGGTACGGCCCCAGGCGCGCGTGCGGTACAGGCGCGAGGCTGCCAGCAGCCGGGTATCGGGCAATGCGTCCAGGGCCGGGAACGCACCGCGCACGGCGGCCGCGGCATCGCCTAGGTTGGCCCCGAGCCCGACGCAGGCGCGGACCTTGGCGGTCATTCGGAGGCGGCGGTCCCGCGACGGCGGCGACGGCGGCGGCGGCGCGGCGCGCCGTCCTCGTCCAGCCCATCGGATTCGGCGGCGGCCGCCTCCAGGCTCGCGGACAGCTCGTCGCCGGAGGTGCGCTGGGCCTCGCGCCAGAACTCCACGTCGGCCGCATGCGAACCGGAGGCCGCCAGGCGCAGCACCAGGAAATCGTAGGCCGCACGGAACCGCGGATGGGCAAGCAGGCGGAACACGCGCTTGCGCTGGCGGCTGGAAAAGCGGGTCTGCAGCAGCCAGATCTCCTGCATCGGCAGGGAAAAACGCTTGGGCAGGGCGATCGTCTGCACCTGGTGCAGGGTGACCCGGTCGGCGGCGCGGCGCTGGGCCTCCTCGGCGGCCATGCCCTGGGCCTGGAGCCCGGCCAGGGCGCGGCAGTAGGCCGGCCAAAGCAGCAGCGCGAACAGGAAGGCCGGCGACACCGGCTCGTCGGCCGCCACCCGCGCATCGGTTCCGGCCAGGCCCTGGAGCAGCATCCGGCGCAGCGCGCCGCTGCGGTTGGACCGCAACGCGGCCGCGGTCTCCGGCACCAGCGCCGGCAGCAGGCCGTGTCGCTCCAGCCCCTCGAAACTGGCCACTGCGTGTCCGGACAGGAACAGCTTGAGCATCTCCTCGAACAGGCGCGCCGGCGCGGCCTCGGCCAGCAGGCCGGCCAGCCGCGGGATCGGCTCGGCGGTGGCCGGCTCGATCGCGAAATCCAGCTTGGCGGCCAGACGTACCGCCCGCAGCATCCGCACCGGATCCTCGCGGTAGCGGGTTTCCGGATCGCCGATCAGCCGCATCAGCCGGGCCTGCACGTCCTCGTAACCGCCGGTGTAGTCGCGCACCGAGAAGTCCTCGATGGCGTAGTACAGCGCGTTGCAGGTGAAGTCGCGGCGGATCGCGTCCTCCTCGATCGTGCCGTAGACGTTGTCACGCACCAGGCGCCCGTCCTCCATCTCGCTGTCGCCGCTGCCGTCGTCGCTGTTGGCGCGGAAGGTGGCGACCTCGATGATCTCCCGGCCGTAGACCACGTGGGCCAGGCGGAAGCGGCGGCCGATCAGGCGGCAGTTGCGGAACAGCTGGCGGACCTGTTCGGGCGTGGCGTCGGTGGCCACGTCGAAATCCTTCGGATGCATCCCCAGCAGCAGGTCGCGGACCGCACCGCCGACCAGGTAGGCGCCGAAACCGGCCTCGCGCAAGCGGTAGAGCACGCGCAGCGCATTGGGGCTGATGTCCCGGCGCGAGATGGGATGCTGGTCGCGCGGGACACTGCGCGGTTCGGGTTGCGGGAGGGCTTGCGGATCGATGGGAGTGCTTCCGTGAACTGGATTTGTACCGGACCATTGCCGTCCGGCTCGAGGGTGAATATACTAGCGCGCCTTCGCTGGGAACACCCGCACAACGCTCCCTTCGTCTAGTGGTTAGGACGTGGCCCTCTCAAGGCTAAAACAGGGGTTCGAGTCCCCTAGGGAGCGCCATCCCGGGCGCCAGTGAAGCAGACAGGAACCCCGCTCGCGGGGTTTTTTGTTGCCTGCGCGCAAGCGCACCTGCAGTGACCGCATTAGCAGAAAGCCCCGCGATGGCGGGGCTTTCTGCTTTTGTCCGCACCGTGCCGGACAGCCAGTCCGGACCTCGAGGGTCCGGTGGCCTCCCCCGCCCGCCCCGGAGGGCGG
>JBQGEI010000129.1:0-2972 GCA_052039535.1 Pseudoxanthomonas sp. | reverse complement strand
TCCTTCAGTGCCTTCCAGCGGCCCAGCTGGCTGAACACCTTCTCCTGCGCCTTCTCGCGGATGGAGCAGGTGTTGACCAGCACCACGTCGGCCTCTTCCGGGTTGTCGGTCAGCTCCAGGCCTTCGTGCTCGGCCAGCACGTCGGCCATGCGCGCCGAGTCGTACTCGTTCATCTGGCAGCCGTGGGTCTTGATGAAGAGCTTGCCGCGGGCACCGCCGGGGATGGCGCGCCCGGGCAGGCCCGGCAGCGGGACCAGGGAAGGCGGGGAGAGGGGGGCAGGCGCGATGGCGGCGTCCGGCGCGGTGTCCGGCGTGGCGTTCATCCCGGTCATGGCGGTTAGTCCAGGCGGGCAAAGGGGGCGCAATTGTAGCCGTGGCGGGGGCTCCGCGCGCCCCGCCGGCGCCCGCTTGCAATCCGGCCGCCAGCCGGGATACTTGGCGCCCATGGGGACCTTGGGGAAGGCGGCCATCACGCTGCTGCTCGCGCTGGTCGCGGTTCCGGCCAGTGCAGGCACCATCTACCGGTGTGTCGGCAGCGATGGCGTATCCAACTATGTGAGCAAGCGCGTGCCCGGAGCCCAGTGCGCCGTGGCCAGCCGGTTCACGCCCGACCGCCGCGCGTATCGCCCGGCGGCGGTGGCGCACGCGCCTGCCGCGGCCGCAGCCCCGGAGCCGCAGCCCAGGGCGCAGGGCCTCGTCACCGGCCCAGCATCCGCCACGGCGGCCGTTCCGGTGCTGACGGCCGCCGCCGCGGCCACCCCGGCGCCAGCGGCGGGCACCCGTCGACGGGTCAGCGGCCAGGTCTATTCCTATACCCGCGATGGCGTGCGCCACTTCACCAGCCAGCCGCCGGCGCGCGGCTCCGGGGCCCTGGGCCTGCGCACGGTGGCCTACAGCGTCATCGAGACCTGCTATGCCTGCGGCGTGCGGCCGGGCGTGAGCTTCGCCACGGTGCGCCTCAACACCGAGGCCTACCGCGAGGAGATCGCCGCGGCCGCGCGCGAGTACGGGGTCGAGGAAGCGGTGGTGCGGGCGGTGATCCATGCCGAGTCCGCGTTCAACCCGACCGCGCTGTCCCATGCCGGCGCGCAGGGCCTGATGCAGCTGATGCCCGCCACCGCGAGGCGCTTCGGGGTGACCGACAGCTACGACGCGCAGCAGAACATCCGCGGCGGCGTGCAGTACCTGGCGTGGCTGCTGAAGCGCTTCAATGGCGACCTGACCTTGGCGGCGGCCGGCTACAACGCCGGCGAGGGCGCGGTCGACCGCCACCGCGGGGTACCTCCCTACAGCGAGACCCAGCGCTACGTGCAGCGCGTCGGTGTCCTGGCCGAGCGTTACCGTGGCGTCCTGGCCTCGCGCTGAGGCCCGGCCTGCGCATTCCGGCCGCCGCCGGCCACGGCCTGGCGCCTGTAACACGGGCGCCATTGTCGCGTCGTTAAGGCTTCCGTTACACTTCGGCGTCTTTTGCAGCCGGGAACGGCTGCAGGCAGCCAACGCTACCAGCTCAAAGATTTTCGGAGTGCCGGATGGCCAACGATGAGGTCCAAGCGCCCGTGAACACGGGCCGACGCCGGTTCCTGACCGCTACCACTGCCGTGGTGGGGGCCGTAGGGGCCGGTTTCGCCGCAGTACCGTTCATCAAGTCGTGGAATCCCAGCGCCCGGGCGAAGCTCGCCGGTGCCCCGGTGACCGCCGACATCAGTGCACTCCAGGAAGGCCAGCGCCTGATCCTGGAGTGGCGTGGCCAGCCGATCTGGATCGTCAAGCGCTCCCAGGCCGTGCTCGAGGCGTTGCCCGGCCTGGACGATCGCCTGCGCGATCCCAAGTCCGACAACCCCGACCAGCAGCCGGCCTACGTGCGCGAGGCCAACCCGGAGCTGCGCTCGATCAAGCCGGAGGTTTCGGTGCTGGTCGGGCTGTGCACCCACCTGGGCTGCTCGCCGGAAATGGCCGCGGAGATCAAGCCCGAGCCGTACGACGCGGACTGGAAGGGCGGCTACTTCTGCCCCTGCCACAAGTCGCGGTTCGACATGGCCGGGCGCGTGTTCCAGGGTGTGCCGGCCCCGACCAACCTGGTCGTTCCGCCGCACTACTACGCCGACGACAACACCATCGTCGTCGGCGTCGATCCGCAGGGGGCATAAGCGATGGCCAACATCTTCACCCGCGCCACCACTGGCGTGACGGACTGGGTCAACGCGCGCGCGCCGGCCCTGGCGCCGATGTACCGGAAGCACATGTCCGAGTACTACGCGCCGAAGAACTTCAACATCTGGTACATCTTCGGCGTGCTGTCGATGGTGGTGCTGGTCAACCAGATCCTGACCGGCATCTTCCTCACGATGCATTTCAAGCCGAGCGCGGCGGAAGCCTTCGCCTCGGTCGAATACATCATGCGCGACGTCGAGTGGGGCTGGCTGATCCGCTACATGCACAGCACCGGCGCATCGATGTTCTTCATCGTCGTCTACCTGCACATGTTCCGCGGCCTGATGTACGGCTCCTACCAGAAGCCGCGCGAGCTGGTGTGGATCCTGGGCATGCTGATCTACCTGGTGCTGATGGCCGAGGCCTTCCTGGGCTACGTGCTGCCGTGGGGCCAGATGTCGTTCTGGGGCGCGAAGGTGATCATCTCGCTGTTCGGCGCGATCCCGGTGATCGGCAACGGCCTGACCGAGTGGATCATGGGCGACTACCTGCCCTCCGACGCCACCCTCAACCGCTTCTTCGCCCTGCACGTGATCGCGCTGCCGCTGGTGCTGCTGCTGCTGGTCGTGCTGCACCTGGGCGCGCTGCACGAGGTCGGGTCCAACAACCCGGACGGCGTGGAGATCAAGAAGGGCCCGAAGGGCAACCGCTGGTCGCCCACCGCGCCGGCCGACGGCGTGCCGTTCCACCCGTACTACACGGTGAAGGACACCTTCTACGTCTGCGCGATGCTGGTGATCGGCGCCTTCATCATCTTCTTC
>JBQGEI010000128.1:0-5035 GCA_052039535.1 Pseudoxanthomonas sp. | reverse complement strand
CCCTTGTCCACGAAGCGCGCCGCGAAGCCGCTGGCCGACAGGAACGGCGCCATGCGCGGCAGGATGCCGCCGGCCAGGTAGACGCGGCGGGCCCCGTACATCAGGGCCAGGTCGCCCGCGGTGGCGCCCAGCAGCTCGCAGAACAGGTCCAGCGCCTCACGCGCCAGCGCGTCCGCGCCGGTGAGCGCCGCCGTACTGACGGCCGCCGGCTGCGCATGCAGCGGGGCGGCGCCGTGCATGTCGCACACCGCGCGGTAGAGCGCCAGCAACCCGGGCCCGGACAGCACGTGCTCGATGCTGACGTGTCCACGCCCGGCCTGCAGCCGCTGCAGCACCTGCAGTTCGCGCGCGGTACGCACCGGCAGGGCGGCCTGCCCGGCCTCGGTCGCCAGGACCAGCCCGCCCCCCGGCGCCGGCACCCAGACCGCCGCACCCAGGCCGGTGCCAGGGCCGAGCACCAGCAGGGGGCCCGGTTGCGCGTGCGCGGGACCGGCCAGCGGGGTCGCCATGCGCGGATCAAGGTGTCTCACCGCGTGGGCCAGGGCCTGGAAGTCGTTGACCAGGTACACCTCCTCCACGCCCAGGTTGTGTCGCAGCTGCCGCGGCGACACCGGCCACGGCAGGTTGGCGCTGAGCAGCGAGCCGTCCGGCAGGGCATGCCCGGCGCTGGCGATCACCGCCACCTGCACGCGTGCCTCCAGGCCGTCGAGGAACCGCGCGGCGATCGTGGCCAGGTCCGGGTGGTCGGCGCAGCGGAAGCTGGCGTGGGCCAGCACTTCGGGCGCGCCCTGCACGTCGCCAGCCACCAGCGCCATGCGCGCATGCGTACCGCCGACATCGGCAGCAAGGAGGGGCGGGGCCTGCGTTGGGACAATCACGTGCGATCCGATGGTGGCGCGGGCGGCAGGTGCGACCCGGGGACGCGCGGAGTCTGGGTGCGGCATGCGAAGGCTGTCAACGCGCCGTGGCCCGCAGGCGCAGCGGGCACACACGCGCAGATGCGGCCGTGGCGATACGGGTCCGGTGTACGGCTGCGTACTGAAGAGGACGGCCGTCCATGACGGGTTGGCAGTGCAGCGCGACGCCCGGGGTCCAATCGGCGCGCTGCCACATCCGGGATCGGGCACGTCCGACGCGGACCGGGTGCGCGACGGACCTGGGTCGCGACGCGTGGTCCTGTCGCCGCTTCCTCTGGGCGCTACACGGTCCCGTCGCGGCGCGGGGCGTAGCGTGCATGGGCGCGCCCCCTGTGGAGACCCGAATGCCCCCGACTCCGGCCCCCGCAACACGTCCGCGCCTGTGGATCCTCGGCTCGCTGGTCCTGCTGCTGGGCGTGGTAATGGCCGCCGGTGGTGCGGTACTCGTGGCCCTGGGCGGCTCCTGGTACTACCTGCTGGCGGGCGTGGGGATGACGGTGGCCGGGATACTGCTGCTGCGCGGCCGTGCCACCGGGGCCTGGTGGTTCTGGGCCGTGCTTGCCGCCACGTTCGCCTGGACATGGTGGGAATCGGGGCTGGATTACTGGCGCTGGGTGCCACGCATGGCGTTGCCACTGGCGCTGGGCATCGCACTGGCCTGGCGCTGGCCGCGGCTGCAGGCCGGTCCTTCAGTGCGCGCCGGACGCGCGCTCGCCGGCGTGCTGTCGCTGGGATTCCTGGCGGCGCTTGCACTGGCGTTCGTCCCCCATGGCGTCACCCGCGCCGAGCGCGTGCCGCCGGCAGCCCCGGAGAACCCGGCCGTCGCCGCCGCCGACGACTGGCCGGCGTATGGACGCACCCACCAGGCCCAGCGCTACTGGCCGCACGCCGGCATCACCCGCGACAACGTCGCCGGGCTGCAGCGCACATGGGTGTACCGCACCGGCGACATCCCCGTGCAGCGCTGGGGCGCGGAGACCACGCCGCTGAAGGTGGGTGATTCGCTGTACCTGTGCTCGGCGCGCAACATCGTCATCGCGCTGGACGCCCGCACCGGGCAGGAGCGCTGGCGCTATGACCCGCAGGTCCCCGACGAGGCCATCCCCTACACGGCCGCATGCCGCGGCGTGGCCTACCACCAGGCCGCGCCGGCCCCGGCCGGTGGCGCGGCGCCCGCCTGCCAGGCGCGGGTGATCACCGGCACGCTGGACGGCCGCCTGGTCGCGGTGGACGCGCGCACCGGCACGCCCTGCGCGGACTTCGGCGACAACGGCCAGGTCGACATTTCCGTGGGCATGGGCGAAAGCTTCCCGGGCTATGTCTCGATCACTTCGCCGCCGACCATCGTGCGCGGCGTGGTGGTGACCGGCCACCAGGTGCTCGACGGCCAGCGCCGCGACATGCCTTCCGGCGTCATCCAGGGTTTCGACGCCATCACCGGCGAGCTGCGCTGGGCCTGGGACATGGGCCGGCCGGGGCAGGCCGGGCGCCCACCGGAGGGCGAGACCTACACCCGCGGCACGCCCAACATGTGGACGATCGCCTCCGGCGACGAGCAACTGGGCCACGTCTACCTGCCGATGGGCAACGCGGCGGCCGACTACTGGAGCGGATCGCGGTTGCCGTTCGAGGACGAATACTCGACCTCGCTGGTCGCGCTGGATGTGACCACCGGGCAGCCGGCCTGGCATTTCCGCACCGTGCACATCGACGTATGGGACTACGACCTCGGCTCGCAGGCGACGCTGGTGGATTTTCCGGCCGCTGGCGCTGGCACGGTGCCGGCACTGCTGCTGCCCACCAAGCAGGGCGACATCTACGTGCTTGACCGTCGCACCGGCCAGCCGCTGGTGGCGGTGGAGGAGCGGCCCGTGCCGCAGGGCGGGGTGGAGCCGCAGCGGCGCACGCCGACCCAGCCGTTCTCGCGCTACCACACCCTGCGCAAGCCGGACCTGACCGAACGCGACATGTGGGGCATGACCCCGGTGGACCAGCTGTTCTGCCGGATCGCCTTCCGCCGCTCCAGCTACGAAGGGATCTACACCCCGCCCACCAGCGACCGCTACTGGGTCCAGTACCCGGGCTACAACGGCGGCAGCGACTGGGGCGGCATCGCCGTGGATCCCCGGCGCGGCATCATCATCGCCAACTACAACGACATGCCCAACCACAACCGGCTCGTGCCGCGCGAGGAGGCCCGGCGCAAGGGCTGGGCGCCACGCGACGAGGGCGTCGACCCGGACGGCCCGAAGGCCGACGGCGATCCGCAGGATGGCACTCCGTACGCAGTGGAGGTCAATGCCGGCTGGCGCGTGCCCTTTACCCGGCTGCTGTGCAAGCAGCCGCCTTACGGGGGCATCCGCGCGATCGAACTGGCCAGCGGGCGCACCCTGTGGGACTGGCCGTTCGGCACCGCCCGCGGCAACGGGCCCTTCGGCATCCGCTCAGGACTGCCTGTGCTCATCGGCACGCCCAACAATGCCGGACCGGTGATCACCGCCGGCGGACTGGTGTTCATCGCCGCGGCCACCGACGACCTGATCCGTGCGATCGACGTGGAGACCGGCGAAACCGTGTGGCAGGACGCGCTGCCGGCGGGCGGCCAGGCCACGCCGATGATGTACAGCATCGACGGGCGCCAGTACCTGGTGGTGATGGCCGGCGGCCACCATTTCATGGAGACGCCCCCCGGCGACCACGTGATCGCCTACGCGCTGCCGGAGGAATGAACGCCGGTGCAGTGGCGTGCGCGTGCCAGCAGCAGGTCGCGTTCGCGCAGGTTGCCGGTCATGGCCGCTGCGCGCTCGAACTCGCCGGCGGCCTCGGCCATGCGCCCGAGCCGGAAGAGCAGGTCGCCGCGCACGCTCGGCAGCAGGTGGTAGCCGGCCAGCTTGCGGTCGTCCTGCAGCGCGTCCACCAGCGGCAAGGCCGCATGCGGGCCTGAGGCCATGGACACGGCGACCGCGCGGTTGAGCTCCACCACCGGCGAAGGCGCCAGGCGCGCCAGCGCGTCGTACAGGGCGACGATCCTGGGCCAGTCGGTCGCTGCCGATGAAGCCGCGGCCGCGTGGCACGCGGCGATGGCCGCCTGCAGTGCATATGGCCCGGGGCTGCGTTCCAGCCGCCTGGCGCGCTCCAGCGCTTCCAGCCCGCTTTCGATCAGGCGCCGGTCCCAGCGCGAGCGGTCCTGGTCGGGCAACAGCACCGGGTGGCCGTCCGCGCCGGTACGTGCCTGCAGGCGCGAGGCCTGCAGCTCCATCAGCGCGACCAGGCCATGTACCTCCGGCTCCCCGGGCATCAGCCCGGCAAGTATCCGGCCGAGCCGCAGCGCTTCCTCGCACAGGGCCGGCCGCATCCAGTCGCCGCCGCTGCTGGCCGCGTAGCCTTCGTTGAAGACCAGGTAGATCACGCCAAGCACCGCGGCCAGCCGCTCCGGGAGCTGTTCACGGCGCGGCAGCTCGAACGGTATGCGTGCCTCGGCCAGGGTGCGCTTGGCGCGCACGATGCGCTGGGCGACCGTGGCCTCGGTGCTCAGGAAGGCGCGCGCGATCTGGCCGGTCTCCAGCCCGCCGAGCAGGCGCAAGGTCAGTGCCACGCGCGAGTCCGGCGGCAGCACCGGATGGCAGGCGATGAACATCAGCCGCAGCACGTCGTCGCCCACCGTGTCGTCCAGCAGGTGTTCGTCGCGGTGGCGGGCGTCCTCCTGCTGCTGCTCCAGTTCCCACGCGACCTGCACGTGCTTCTCCTCGCGCAGCCGCAGGTGGCGCAGGCGGTCGATCGCGCGGTTGCGCGCGGGGGTCCTCAGCCAGGCCCCGGGATTGTCGGGTACGCCGTCGCTGGGCCAGCGCTCAAGGGCCGCGACCAGCGCGTCCTGGGCCACTTCTTCGGCCAGCCCCACGTCGCGCACCATGCGCACCAGTGCAGCGATGACCCGTGCCGACTCCATCCGCCAGACGGTGTCGATCACGTGGTGGATTGGGACCGGATGCGGGGGCGCGACCATCGGGCATGGATCGTACCGCGCCGGCCGGGTCACGGGGCCGCTGCCGCGTGCGGCAGGCAGGGTCCCGCGGCGGCCGGGTCATGGGCGGGAGACGGCCATGGTCCCGCAGGGTTCG
>JBQGEI010000127.1:0-3383 GCA_052039535.1 Pseudoxanthomonas sp. | reverse complement strand
CCGCACGTTGGTCGCCGCATCGTCGCCGAGCGGGCCGCCGGAACCGGGCACGCACGGCACCCCGGCCTCCTTCATCGCGCGGATCGCCTCGACCTTGTCGCCCATCAGGCGGATGGTGTCGGCCTTGGGGCCGATGAAGATGAAGCCGGACTGCTCCACCCGCTCGGCGAAGTCGGCGTTCTCGGACAGGAAGCCGTAGCCGGGGTGGATGGCCTGTGCGTCGGTGACCTCGGCCGCGGCGATCAGCGAGGCCATGTTGAGGTAGCTGTCGGTGGACGGCGCCGGGCCGATGCAGACCGATTCGTCGGCCATGGCCACGTGCTTGAGGTTGCGGTCCACGGTGGAATGCACCGCGACCGTGCGGATGCCCAGCGCGTGGCAGGCGCGCAGGATGCGCAGCGCGATTTCGCCACGGTTGGCGATGACGACCTTGTCGAGCATGGGAACTCCCTTAGCCGATGACGAACAGCGGCTGGTCGAACTCGATCGGCTGGCCGCTCTCGCACAGGATCGCGACCACGGTGCCGGAGGTGTCGGCCTCGATCGGGTTGAACATCTTCATCGCCTCGATGATGCCCAGGGTGTCGCCGGCCTTGACCTGCTGGCCGACGGTCACGAACGCCGGCTTCTCCGGCGAGGGCGCGGCGTAGTAGGTGCCGACCATCGGCGCGCGCACCACCTGGCCCGGGGGCAGGTCGCTGGCGGGCTTGGGCGTGCCGCCGGTGGCGGCCTCGACCGGCGAGCTCATCGGCATCGGCGCGGCCGGGGCGGCGGCGGGACCGCGCACTTCCAGCGCGGCGGCCGGGGCGGCCACGGCCACGCCGGTCGGGATGCGCGACAGGCGCACGCTCTCCTCGCCCTCCTTGATCTCGATTTCGGCGAGGTTGGATTCTTCCAGCAGGTCGATGAGCTTCTTGATCTTGCGCAGGTCCATGGTGGCCTCTGTGTGGGGCGTCCGCGGTGCGGACGCGTTGCAACGGAAAACGTCCGCTCAGGCCGGCAGCCGCGCCAGCGCCGCGTCCAGGGCGTAGCGGTAGCCGTCGGCACCGAAGCCGCACACCACCCCGACCGCCTTGTCGCTGAAATAGCTGTGCTGGCGGAAGGGTTCGCGGGCGTGCGGGTTGGACAGGTGGATTTCGATGAACGGGATCGCCACCGCCGCCAGCGCGTCGCGCAGGGCGACGGAGGTGTGGGTGAAGGCGGCGGGGTTGATCAGGATGAAGCCGGTGCCGTCCTGGCGCGCCGCCTGGACCCGGTCCACCAGCGCATGCTCGGCATTGGACTGGAACGCCTCCAGCACGTGCCCGGCCGCGGCGGCGCGGTCGCGCAGGTCGACCTCGATGTCCGCCAGCGTGGTGTGCCCGTAGACCTCTGGCTCACGTGTGCCCAGCAGGTTGAGGTTGGGGCCGTTCAGGACCAGCAGCTTGGCCATGGTTGCGAGCGGAACCGGAAAGGGCGGCAGTCTGGAGGATGCAGTCTTTACTGTCCAGTTCGGCGAAGATGAAGGCGTTTCAATCATCTGATTGAATCCGCCGTGTGTCGCTAGCGCGGGGCGGGCGAGGCCCAGCTGTCGATCTCGCCGGGATCGAAGGGCCCCAGTTTCCGGCGCACGATCCGGCGTTCGGCATCCAGCAGCACGGTATACGGCAGCAGGCCGCGGGTATTGCCCAGCAGGACGCTGGCATCGGCCGGCCCGGGCCGGTCCAGCAGGATCGGGTAGTCCACCGGCACCCGGGACAGGAACTCGCGCACCGGGACGGCCTCGTCGAGGGCCAGGCCGACCACCTGGACGCCATCACTGCCCTGGGCGGCGGCGAACCGCTGCAGCTCCGGCATCTCCTCGACGCACGGCCCGCACCAGCTGGCCCACACATTCACCAGCAGAGGGCGGCCCGGGGCGATGGCGGCCAGTTCGACGGGGTTGCCTTCCAGGTCGGGCAGGCGAACCGGGTCCGGCCGCTCTCCGGGCGCGGCGGCGCGGATGCCCGCCGGCACCGGCTGCTCCGGCGCCAGCGCGGGCCGTGCGCGCTCATACCAGGCGCGGGCCCCAAGCCCCAGACCCGCCGCACACGCGGCCACCAGCAGCAGCCGCCTCATCGGGCGGCCGCCCGCAGCAGGGCGTCCTCCACGATCGCCGGGCTCAGTACCGGCGGCAGCACCGCCGGCGGGGCGCCGGGCCCGTAGACCACGTACAGCGGCACGCCCACCGCCTGGTGGGCCTCGAGGAAGGCGCTGATGGCCGGGTCGGCGTTGGTCCAGTCGCCGCGCATGTACACCGCGCCGGTGCGGCCGAGCAGCTCGCGGAAGCCGTCGCGGTCGAGCACGTTGCGCTCGTTGGCCTTGCAGGTGACGCACCAGTCGGCGGTCATGTTGACGAACACCACCCGCTGTCCGGCACGCAGGCGGTCCAGTTCGGCGGCCGAATACGGTACCGCGTCGCCGGCCGCGGCCACGCTGCCGGCGGCCGGCAGCCGGGTGACGCCCCACACCGGCAGCAGCGCGGCGGCGGCCAGGGCCAGGGCGAGCAGCGCCGCCACCTTCGGCCCGCGCCAGCGGGCGCGTTCGAACCACCACAGCGCCAGGGCCAGCAGCGCCAGGCCGGCCAGCACCAGTGCCACCGCATCCACGCCGCGCTGGCGCCCGAGCACCCACAGCAGCCAGACGGCGGTGAGATACATCGGATACGCCAGCACCTGCTTGACCGTCTCCATCCACGCGCCGGGGCGGGGCAGGCGCCGCGCCAGCGCCGGCACGAAGCCGATCAGCAGGAACGGCAGCGCCAGGCCCAGGCCCAGCACCAGGAACACCAGCATCCCGGCGGCGGCCGGCGCGGCGAAGGCGTAGGCCAGCGCCGGACCCATGAACGGGGCGATGCACGGGCTGGCGACCACGCATGCCAGTACCCCGGTGAGGAAGTCGCCCACCGGGCCGGTGCGGGTGGCCGCCAGGCCGCCGCCGATGCCCGCGCCCAGGGTGAACACCCCCGACAGGCTGAGGCCGACGGCGAACATCAGGTAGGCCAGCGCCGCCACGAACCAGGGCTGCTGCAGCTGGAAGCCCCAGCCGGCCGCCTGGCCTGCCGCGCGCAGGCCGACCACCAGCGCCCCCACCGCGGCGAACGCGACCAGCACCCCTGCGGTGTACCACAGGGCGTGGCTGCGGGCGTGCGCCCGGCTTTCGCCGCTCTGGGCCAGTCCCAGCGCCTTCAGCGACAGCACCGGCAACACGCAGGGCATCAGGTTCAGCACCAGGCCGCCGAGCAGGGCCAGCAGCAGGATGCCGCCCAGGCCGGTGGCCGCCGGGCCGGCCGCCGGCGGCGCGCGGCTGCGTACCGCATTGCCGGCGGAGGCATCCGGCGCCGCGGCGGTGGACGGCGCCGCGCC
>JBQGEI010000126.1:0-6749 GCA_052039535.1 Pseudoxanthomonas sp. | reverse complement strand
GATACAGCCATCCGGGGGATCCATGAGTTCGTCATCCAGGAAGATCGATGCCTGCCTGCTGGTCCTGGCGCTGGGCCTGGCCTCGTGCACGCGTCCGGCGGACATCGCCGCCCATGACGATGCCGACCTCAGCGCGGCTGCCGGGGCCGAGGTGGTCGAGGCCGAGGCACCGGATGGACCGGCCGTGGTGCCCCCCGCCACCGTGCCGCACGCGGCCTCGGCACTGGCGCCGCTGGCCACCGGGTTCGACGGCTTCGGGCCGGTCGCCTTCGGTGCCGGCCCGCAGGCGCTGCGCGAGGCCTGGCCAGGCACGCTGGACGGCGGACCTGACGCGTCCGAGCCGGACGCCTGCTATTACCTGGTCCCGCAGCCGCGCCCGGCGCAGGGGTATGGCACCGGCTTCATGATCGAAGGCGGCCGCTTCGTGCGGGTCGACGTCGACCAGGCCGGGGCGATGGCGCCCGGTGGCGGCCGCATCGGCATGGCCGCCAGCGAGATCGCCACGCTGTACCCGGGCCAGGTGGAGGAGCTGCCGCACAAGTACGTCGAAGGCGCCAGCTACCTGCGGGTGACGCCTGACAGCGGCCCGTCGGTGCTGGTCTTCGAGCTGGACGCGCAGGACATCGTGCAGCGGTGGCGGGTGGGCCTGCCTCCCCAGGTCGACTACGTCGAAGGCTGCGGCTGAAGCCCCGCGCGCCGGCGGTGGCGCATAGAATCGGCGCTCCATGGAGGAGGACGGTATGGCGGCGACTCTCGGGTTCTTCGCGCTTGGCCTGCTGCTGCTGGCGCTGGGCGGCGATTCGGCGGTCAAGGGCGTCTCCGGCCTGGCGCAACGGCTCGGGATGCGGCCCTTCGTCGCCGGCGTGCTGCTGCTGGCCATCGCCACCTCCCTTCCCGAACTGGCGGTCAACCTGCGCGCGGTATGGGCCGGACAGCCGCACCTGGCGCTGGGCAACGCCATGGGCAGCACCATCGCCAACTTCGGGTTGACCCTGGGCGTGGCCGCGCTGTTCGCGCCGCTGCTGCTGCGCGCGCGGATGCTGGCGCCGATGCTGCTGGCGGTGGTGGCGGCAGCGGTGGTGATGGTGGGGCTGGGCCTGGATGGCACGATCGGCCACGTCGACGGTGCGGTGCTGGTGCTGGCCCTGGCGGTGATTCTGGCCCTGCTGCTGGCACGCGTCGGCAACGAGCCGCCGGAGGTGCAGGCGGAACTGGCCGGCTACGCGGCCACGCGTACCGGATTGGTGCTCAACCTGCTGCGGCTGGCCGTGGCCGTGGCGCTGCTGTACTTCGGCGCGCGCTGGGTGGTGGCCTCCGGCCTGGCGATGGGCCAGGCCTGGGGCCTGAGCCCGCTGCTGGCTGGACTGCTGCCGGTGGCCATCGGTACCGCGCTGCCGGAGGTCGCCGCGGCGGTGGCCGCCGCCCGCCGCGGGCAGGGCGACATGGTCGCCGGCCACGTGTTCGGCTCCAGCCTGTGCAACCTGCTGCTGGTGATAGGCGGCACGGCGCTGGTGCAGCCGCTGGCGCTGCCGGCGTCGTTCGTGCGGGTGGAGCTGCCCGCGCTGCTGGTGCTGGCGGTGCTGGCGTGGACGATGCTGCGCGACCGGCGGCTGGCCGGCGCCGAGGGCGCGGTGCTGCTGGCGGCGTTCGCCGGCTGGGTGGTGCTGGAGCTGCTGCTGCTCTGAGCCGGCGGCTCAGTCCGTGGTGCCGGGGCCGCGTCCCTCGCCGACCGGCTCCCTCTCCGGCAACACCGGGTACTCGGCCATGTGCAGCGACAGCGCGGCCTTGGCCATCAGGTGCGCGCTGATGGGCGCGGTGATGAACAGGAACGCGGTGATCAGCAGCTCCCGCGGCTGCGGGTCGGTATCGCCCAGCCAGTGGTAGCCCACCGACGCCAGCAGCACGCAGCTGACGCCCATGGTGCTGGCCTTGGTCGGGCCGTGCAGGCGCTTGAAGAACTCCGACAGCTTCAGCAGGCTGAAGGAGCCCAGCAGCATGAAGAACGCGCCGGTGGCCAGCAGCAGCACCAGGGCGATGGCGATGATCCAGCTCATTCGACGATATCCCTGCGCAGCACGTACTTGCTGAGGACCACGGTGCTGACGAAGCCGAGCATGGCGATGATCAGCGCCGCCTCGAAGTAGACCGCCGTGCCCAGGTGCATCCCCAGCAGGATCAGCTGGGCGATCGCGGCCACCGACAGGGTGTCCAGGGCGAGGATGCGGTCGGGCACGGAGGGCCCGCGCAGCAGGCGGTACAGCGCCAGCAGCATGGCCAGGGCGGTCACGTGCATCGTGGCGACGATGGCCCATCCGACCAGGGCCTGGGGGGTCACGGGAAGATCTCCATCAGCGGGGCCTCGTAGCGGGTCTTGATGTCCCGGATCACCGCGTCCGGGTCGTCGAGGTTGAGTACGTGCACCAGCAGGTAGCGGCGGTCGTCGGACAGCGCGGCCGACACCGTGCCCGGGGTCAGGGTGATCATGCTGGTCAGCGCGGCGATGCCGTGCAGGTTGCGGATGTCCAGCGGCAGCCAGATGAAGCCGGGGTGGATCGCCTGCTCGTCGCCCAGCACCTGGCGTGCGACGGTGATGTTGGAGCGCACCACGTCGACCACCAGCACCCCGAGCATGCGCGGGATGATGCTGATCCTGCCGATGCGTGCGAACTCGCGGTCCAGGCGCGCCGCGAACGGCGGGATCACCAGCGCAAGCAGCAGTCCCATCAGGGCGTGGCCGACGCTGACCTGGTCGTTCATCAGCAACCAGAACACGAACACGGTCACCGACAGCGGCAGCGAGGGCAGCAGCCGGCGGCGCCAGGAGCGGCGTGGGTTCGTACTCATGGGGCCCTCGTCTGCGAGCGGGCTTCGCGCACCTGCTGGACGTAGTCCTGCGGGGCGAGCAGCTGCGCGCCGGTGGCGCGGGTGTAATCGAGCAGCGGCGCGGCCGCCAGCACCATGGCCACGCCGTAGCCGACCAGCAGCACCGTGGCCGCGGTCTCCAGCGGCCGGCTGGGCGCCTTGGCCATGTGCTCGCGCGGCACGTAGCGGGCGACCTGCTCGGGCGAGGCGTCCGGCCAGGGCTCCTGGCGCCAGAACAGGCGGGTGCCGGCGCGCGCCAGCCCGACCAGCATCATGAAGCTGCTGCCCAGCACCAGCAGCCATACCCAGAAGGTAGGCGCGCCCCCCGGCACTGCGGACAGCATCGCCAGCTTGCCGACGAAGCCCGACAGCGGCGGCAGGCCGGCCAGCGAGACGGCCGCCAGCAGGTAGAGCAGGGCCGGCACCGAGGCGCCGGGGAGCGCGGCCACGAGGTCCTTGCGGTCGCTAGCCGCGCCGCGGCGGCGGCGCACCAGGTCCGCCAGCAGGAACAGCGCGGCGCCTGCGAAGGTGCTGTGGGCCAGGTAGTAAAGGCCGGCGCCGATGGTGCCGGCGGTATCCAGGCCGAATGCGATGAACAGGGTGGCGGCGGAGGACAGCACCAGATAGGCGGCCAGCGAGCGCAGCCGGCGCGCCGCCAGCACGCCCAGCGCCGCCAGGGCCAGGGTGATGCCGCCGAGCACCAGCATCGGCGGCCAGGCGAACCCGGCCAGCGGGCCGTCCAGACCGAAGACAAGGGTGCCCACCCGCAGCACCGCGTACAGGCCCACCTTGGTCATCACCGCGAACAGCGCGGCCACCGCGGCCGGGGCGTGGGTATAGGTGTCCGGCAGCCACAGGTACATCGGCAGCAGGGCGGCCTTGGCGCAGAACACCACCAGCAGCAGGCCGCCGGCCGCCTGGACCAGGGCGCGGTCGGCCGGCGCGACGGCCGCCACCCGTACCGCCAGCTCGGCCATGTTGAGCGTGCCCAGCAGCCCGTACAGCAGGCCGAGCGCGACCAGGAACAGGGTGGAGGCGGCGATGTTGAAGGAGACGTAGTGCAGCCCGGCTCGCAGCCGCTCGCCTCGGCCACCGCTGAGCATCAGCCCGTACGAGGCGATCAGCAGCACTTCGAAGAACACGAACAGGTTGAACACGTCGCCGGTCAGGAAGGCGCCGTTGAGGCCCATCATCTGGAACTGGAAGAAGGCATGGAAATGCGGGGCGCGCCGGTCCCATCCCGCGCAGGCATGCAGCAGGCAGGCGCTGCCGAGCAGGGCCGAGACCAGCAGCAGCATCGCCGACAGCCGGTCCACCATCAGCACGATGCCCAGCCGCGCCGGCCAGTCGCCCAGCAGGTAGACGCCGACCTCGCCGGTGCCGGCGCGCTGCACCATCGCCACGCCCAGCACCAGCATCAGCGCCATCGACAGCCACGCCACCAGCCGCTGCGGCGCCATCCCGAAGCGGCGGTGCTCGAACATCAGCGCCAGTGCGGCCGCCAGCAGCGGCACCAGCACCGGCAGCAGCGGCAGGTGCGCACTCATGCGCGGCCCTCCCGCGCCGGATCGGAGACCGCGCCGGCCGCCGGGACCGATTCATTGCCCGCCACCAGCTCGGCGGCGTGCGCGGCCCCGCGCGCCTCGTCGTGGCGCTGCTGCTCGCGGCGCTGGAACTCCTGCTCGGCGCGGCTGCCGTCGACGTGGTCGCTGTGGTTGTCCGAGCGGCTGCGGATGGCCAGCACGATGATCACCGCCGTCATCGCGAAGGCGATCACGATGGCGGTGAGCACCAGTGCCTGGGGCAGCGGGTCGGTGTAGTAGGCCGGTTCGGCGGGGATGCCCTCGCGCAGCACCGGCGGCTTGCCTGCCACCAGGCGTCCGCCGCCGAAGATGAGCAGGTTGGTCGCATATGACAGCAGCGTCAGCCCCAGGATCACGTCGAAGCTGCGCGCGCGCAGCAGCAGGTACACGCCCGCGGCGGTCAGGATGCCGATCGCGCTCGCCAGCGCCAGTTCCATCAGGGCTCCCTCCGTGCGTGCATCAGCCCAGCTCCCCGGTGCGGGTGGACCGCTGCCCAGGCTCGATCACGCCCAGCCGCGCCACCGTGGTACGCGAGGGCCGGATGGTGCCGAGCATCGACAGGATCAGCATCGCGCCGCCGAACACCACCAGGTAGACGCCGGTGTCAAAGCCCATCGCGCTGGCCAGGGGCAGGTCGCCGATCAGCGGCAGCTCCAGGTCCAGGTGGCCGCTGGTCAGGAAGGGAACGCCGAACAGCAGCGAAGCCACGCCGCTGAGCGCGGCAACGATCAGGCCAATGCCAACACAACGGATGTAGTCGAAGCCGAAGCGCGACTCCACCGACGCCGCGCCCTGGATCACGTACTGGATCAGCAGCGGGACGGCCAGCACCAGGCCGGCGATGAAGCCGCCGCCGGGCGCGTTGTGGCCACGCAGGAACATGAATACCGACACCGTCAGGGTGAGCGGGAACAGGACCTGGGCCAGGTCCGCCGGCACCGGCAGCTTCACCGGCGGGCCGGACATCACCTTCTCCGGGGCCATGCGTGCGCGCCGCAGCAGCGCATGCACGATCAGCGCCGCGACGCCGAACACGGTGATCTCGCCGAAGGTGTCGAAGCCGCGGAAGTCCACCAGGATGACGTTGACCACGTTGCGGCCGTAGGCCTCCGGCAGCGAGCGGGCCAGCATCTCCACGCTGGCGGCGTCCGGGCTGGCGCTGCGGGTCATCATGGCGTAGGCCAGCACCCCCACGCCCAGCCCGGCGGCGCCGGCGACAAGCATGTCGCGGTAGCGGCGCGCGGGCCGGCGCTCGGGCGGCGAGCGGGCGGGCAGGTAGTGCAGGCCCAGCAGCAGCAGCGCCAGGCTCACCATTTCCACCAGCAGCTGGGTCAGGGCCAGGTCAGGCGCGGACAGCATCACGAAGCTCATGCTGACCATCAGGCCGATGCCGCCGACCATCAGCAGCGCCAGCAGGCGCTGGCGGTACAGGCGCAGGGTCCACACGGTCGACACCACCAGGATCAGCCACAGCAGCCACCCCAGCAGCGGCATCGGCTGCGGCGCGCGCAGCGGCGGCAGCGAGCCGCCACCCAGCGCATCGACGAAGGGCAGCGCACCGGCTGCCAGCGCCGACAGCACCAGCAGCAGCATGCTGCGCTGGACGCTGCCGTTGGCGATCCGCGCGGTGAAGCGGTTCGCCAGCGCGTACAGCGCCTCCATGTTCCAGCGGAACAGGTTGCGGCCCAGCGACCCGCGCACGATCGCGTGCAGGTCGAACAGCCGGCGCAGGCCGAAGTACAGCGCGATGCCGCCGGCGATGCCGCACACGCTCATCAGCAGCGGCGTGTTCAGGCCGTGCCACACCGCCAGGCTGTACTGCGGCATGTCGGTGCCAAGGATCGCGCCGGCGCCGGCCTGCAGCACGGGCGCCACGGTCAGCGCCGGGAATACGCCCACCGCCACGCACAGCACCACCAGCACCTCCACCGGGATCTTCATCCAGCGCGGCGGCTCGTGCGGCTCGCGGTCCAGGCCGCGCGGACCGTTGCCGAAGAAGGTCTCGTACACGAAGCGCAGGCTGTAGGCGACGCCGAAGACGCCGTACAGCAGCGCGGCCACCGCGACGGCCATGCGCATGTAGCCGTGGCCGCTGATCTCCAGCGCCTCGGTGAAGAACATCTCCTTGGACAGGAAGCCGTTGAGCAGCGGGATGCCGGCCATGGCCAGCGACGCGATCACCGCCAGCGCGCTGGTCATCGGCATCAGCCGCCGCAGCCCGCCCAGGCGACGGATGTCGCGGGTGCCGGTCTCGTGGTCGATGATGCCCGCGGCCATGAACAGCGAGGCCTTGAACGTGGCGTG
>JBQGEI010000125.1:0-2430 GCA_052039535.1 Pseudoxanthomonas sp. | reverse complement strand
GCCATCGATCTGAAGCTGCCAGTGGCCGCCGTGGCCGCGGGCGCTGACCTCGTGCACGCCGTCGCCGCAGCGCAGCCGCAGCTGCCGCGCCGCGCGGCCGTGCAGGCGCCAGCCATCGGCCAGCGCCCAGGGCGAGTCCGGACTGCCGAGGGCCGCCGCGTGGGCGGCCTCGTCCTGCTGCGCGCGTAGCAGGAAGGCGACCGCCGCGGTCGCCAGTTCCCCGCTACCGGGCCGGGCGGCCCCCTGCAGGAACTCGTCCAGGTGCCGGTCCAGGTAGCCGGTATCGATCCGGCCCTCGACCACCGCCGGATGCCGCGCCAGCGCCTCCAGGAATCCGATGTTGCTCTTCAGCCCGGCCACGTGGCACGCGGCCAGGGCCTCGCGCAGGCGGGCCAGGGCCCGGGCGCGGTCCATGTCGTGGACGATCAGCTTGGCGATCATCGGATCGTAGAACACGCTCACCGCGTCGCCCTGTTCGACGCCGGCGTCGATCCGCACATGTTCCGAGGGCGCGGGCAGGGCGAGCGTGCGCAGGGTGCCCGAGGCCGGGAGGAAACCGGCATCGGGATCCTCCGCATACAGGCGCACCTCGATCGCATGGCCCCGCTGGGCGACCTGTTCCTGCCGCAGCGGCAGCGGCTGGCCGGCGGCCACGCGCAGCTGCCACTCGACCAGGTCCAGGCCGGTGACCATCTCGGTGACCGGATGCTCGACCTGCAACCGGGTGTTGATCTCCATGAAGTAGAAGTTGCCGTCCGGGTCGACGATGAACTCCACGGTGCCGGCGTTGACATAGCCGATCGCGCGCGCCGCCGCGACCGCCGCCTCGCCCATGGCCGTGCGCAGCGCCGGGGTCAGGAACGGGGAGGGCGACTCCTCCAGCACCTTCTGGTAGCGGCGCTGGGCCGAGCATTCGCGTTCGTTGAGATGGATCACCTGGCCAAGGGTGTCGGCGAACACCTGGATCTCGATATGCCGCGGCGAGGTGACATAGCGCTCCAGCAGCACCCGGTCGCGACCGAAGGCATTGCGTGCCTCGCGCTGGCAGCTCTCCAGGGCCGCGGCGAAGTCCGCGGCGCGGTGCACCACGCGCATGCCCTTGCCGCCACCACCGTGCGCGGCCTTGACCATCAGCGGGAAGCCGGTGCGCTGCGCTTCGCCGGCCAGCGTCTGCGGCGACTGGTCTTCGCCGTTGTAGCCGGGCACCACCGGCACCCCGGCGCCAGCCATCAACTGCTTGGCCCCGGCCTTGCTGCCCATGCGCTGCATGGCCTGGGCCGGTGGCCCGATGAACACCAGCCCCGCCGCCGCCACCGCCTCGGCGAAGGCGGCGTTCTCCGACAGGAAGCCGTAGCCGGGGTGGATGGCCTGCGCGCCGCTGCGCAGCGCGGCCTCGACCACCGCTTCGCCGCGCAGATAGCTCTCGGCAGGCGTCGCACCGCCCAGGCGGACAGCCTGGTCGGCCAGGCGCACGTGCAAGGCGCCGGCATCGGCGTCGGAATACACCGCGACGGTGCCGATGCCGAGCCGCCGGCAGGTGCGGATGACGCGGCAGGCGATCTCGCCACGGTTGGCGATCAGGATCCTGTCGAACAGGGGACGGTCGACCATAGGGTTCACTCCGGGTGGTGGCAGACCGCTTCGATGTTGTTGCCGTCCGGGTCCAGGACGAAGGCGCCGTAGTAGTGCGGGTGGTAGTGCGGCCGCAGCCCGGGCGCCCCGTGGTCGCGGCCGCCGGCCGCCAGTGCGGCCGCGTGGAACGCGTCCACCGCCGCGCGCGAGGGAGCCTGGAAGGCGACATGGGTGGCGGCGACGTGGCCACTGCCCGCGGCCGGGCCGCCGCTGATCCAGAAGAAGGGCTTGGGGCCGGCGCCGAAACCGACGTGGGCGGTGCCGCCGGTTTGCTCCGGATCCAGCTCCATGACCAGAACGATGCCAAGCGGCGCGAGCACCTGCTGGTAGAACGCGCGGCTGCGCGTGATGTCGGAAGCGGCCAGGCCGATGTGGTCGAGCATGTGGGTGCGTCCTTCAGTGCGTGCGTTCGTGCCAGGCGGGCGGACGCTTTTCAAGGAACGCGGCCAGGCCTTCCTGGCCTTCGGGCGACACCCGCAGCGCGGCGATCAGTGCGGCGTTGTCGGCATCGACCTGGCCCGGGTCGCCACCGGCGCCGACCCGACGCACCAGCTGCTTGGCGGCTGCCGCGGCGACCGGCCCGGCCTTCAGCAGCAGGTCCAGCTGTTGCTGGAGCGCCGCATCCAGCCCGTCCGTGGGCACCACGGCATGCAGCAGGCCGATGCGCTCGGCGGTGGCGGCGTCGAAGTGTTCGGCGCTCGCGAACCAGCGGCGTGCCTGGCGCGCCCCGATCGCGGCGATCACATACGGGGAGATCACGGCCGGCAGCAGGCCCAGGCGACTCTCGGTCAGGCCGAA
>JBQGEI010000124.1:0-4717 GCA_052039535.1 Pseudoxanthomonas sp. | reverse complement strand
CGCATCCTGCGCAAGATCGCCGAGAACGCGCCGGACCAGCTGGGCGACACCTCGACCCTGGCCGATCCGTCGGTGGTCGAGTCGCTGGTGAACGAGCGCAAGGTGAGGTGAGTGAGCGGGCGCCGGGCCGGGCATGCGCCGGGCGTGGCGTCCGCGCCGTTGGGTCACACTCGGCCCGTCCCCGCCTCCAAGGTCGTCCACCGCCCCGCCATGTCCACCATCCTGATCGCCGATGACCACCCGCTGTTCCGCGAGGCCCTGCGCGGCGCGGTGCAGCGGATCCTGCCGGGCACGGTGCTGCACGAAGCCGACAGCGTGGAGGCGCTGTACACCCTGGTGGAGGCCCATCCGGACGCCGACCTGCTGCTGATGGACCTCAACATGCCTGGCGCGCACGGGTTCAGCGCGCTGGTGCACCTGCGCGCCCAGCACCCGCAGCTGCCGGTGGTGGTGGTGTCCGCGCGCGAGGAGCCGGGGGTGATGCGCCGGGCGCTGGACCACGGCGCGCTCGGCTTCATCCCCAAGTCGGCCGATTCGGAAACCATCGGCACCGCCGTGGGGACGGTGCTGGACGGCGAGCGCTGGGCGCCGGCCGCGGCCGCGGCCGCCCCGGCGATGGGCCGCGACGAGCACGACGTGGCGCAGCGCCTGCGCGACCTCACCCCGCAGCAGTTCCGGGTGCTGCAGATGCTCGGCGAGGGGCGCCTGAACAAGCAGATCGCCTACGACCTGGGCGTCTCCGAGGCCACGATCAAGGCCCACGTGACCGCCGTGCTGCGCAAGCTGGGGGTGGGCAACCGCACCCAGGCGGTGCTCATGGCCGGGCGCCTGGCGGTGGATCCCGACGGCCTGGTCGTTCCACCGGAAGAGCTGGACTGAGGCCGGCGCCGGGCGCTGACCACGCGTTCGCAAGCCAAACAGGCGGCTGAACGGCCGGCGCGGCCGGCTGCCACACCGCCTTGGTGCGGCGCACAATACGCTGGACGCGTGCTGTCCCCGCCGTGGGGCGACGCGACCGAGGGAGAGGCCCCGTGCATCCAGTGTCCGAATCGATCGGCAACGCCGCCACGCCGGTACGCCGGCCTGCGCCCGCCCCGCGCGCGCTGGCCGCCGAGGCGTGGCTGCCGCCCGGCGCGCCACTGGCCATGCCGGAACAGTCGCTGCGCGACGGCCGCCTCGACCCGCGGCTGCCGCCGACCTCGCCACGCGGCATCGCCTGGCGCCGCGCCGCGATCGTCGGCTCGACCGCGGTGCTCACCGCCGCCGCCGCGCTGGGCATGACCCAGGTCCTGCGGGTGGGCGGGCTGAGCCTGCTGGACCTGGTGCTGCTGGTCCTGTTCGTCTTCCTGTTCGCCTGGATCGCGCTGTCCAGCGTCACCGCCCTGGCCGGCTTCTGCGTGCTGATGTCGCGGCGGGCCAACCCGCTGGGCCTGTCGACCAGCGGCCCGCTGCCGGTGCTGCGCACCCGCACCGCGCTGCTGATGCCCACCTACCACGAGGATCCGGCGCGGCTGATGGCGGGCCTGCAGGCGGTGTACGAGTCGGTGGAGGCGACCGGGCAGCTGCACGCATTCGACTTCTTCGTGCTCAGCGACAGCCGCCGGCCGGAGGTCGTGGCCGCCGAGGTCGAGGCCTTCCGCGCGCTGCAGCAGCGCACCCGGGGCGAGGGCCGGCTGTTCTACCGCTGCCGCTCGGACAACCGCGGGCGCAAGGCGGGCAACATCGCCGAATGGCTGCAACGCTTCGGCGGCGCGTATCCGCAGTTCCTGATCCTGGACGCGGACAGCGTGATGAGCGGCCAGACCCTGGTGCGGCTGGCGGCCGGCATGGAAGCGCACCCGGGAGTAGGCGTGCTGCAGACCCTGCCGCGGGTAGTCAACGGCCAGACCCTGTTCGCCCGCATGCAGCAGTTCGGCGGCCGCGTGTACGGCCCGGTGATCGGCCATGGCGTGGCCTGGTGGCACGGCGCCGAGAGCAACTACTGGGGCCACAACGCGATGCTGCGCACCGAGGCGTTCGCCGGCAACGCGGGCCTGCCCGAGCTGCCCGGCCGGGGCGCCTTCGGCGGCCACGTGCTGAGCCACGACTTCGTCGAGGCCGCGCTGATGCGGCGCGGCGGCTGGGCCGTGCACCTGGTGCCGGAGCTCGACGGCAGCTACGAGGAAGGCCCGCCGTCGCTGACCGACATGATGGTGCGCGACCGCCGCTGGTGCCAGGGCAACCTGCAGCACGCCAAGGTGGTCGGCAGCGCCGGCCTGCACTGGGTCAGCCGCAGCCACATGATGGTCGGCATCGGCCATTACTTCACCGCCCCGATGTGGGCGATGCTGATGCTCGTGGGCCTGGCGATCCCGCTGTACCGGGCCGAGCTCACCTGGGACGGTTTCCAGCTGGCCGGCTTCTCGCCGCTGGCCTACTGGACCGGGCGTGACGCCGACCGCGTGGCCTGGCTGTTCGCCGGCACCATGCTGATGCTGTTCCTGCCCAAGATCCTCGGCTACCTGGCGATGCTGGCCGACCCGGTCGAGCGCCGCGGCTGTGGCGGTGCCCTGCGCAGCCTGGCCGGGGTGCTGATCGAGAGCGTGCTGGCCGCGCTGATGGCGCCGATCGTGATGTTCCGCCAGTCCCGTGGCGTGGCCGAGGTGCTGGCCGGCCGCGATTCGGGCTGGGAAGCCCAGCAGCGCGACGACGGGAGCGTGCCGCTGGGCGCGCTGGTGCGCAGCTACGGCGGGCTGACCCTGTTCGGCGCGTTCATGGGGCTGCTGGCCTGGGGCGTCTCGCCGGGCCTGGCGCTGTGGATGCTGCCGGTGGTGCTGGGCATGGTGCTGTCGATCCCGACGGTGTGGCTGAGCTCGGCGCGCACGCCCGGCCGCTGGCTGCGCCGCCACGGCATCCTGTGCATCCCCGAGGAAGTGCAGCCGCCGCCGGTGCTGCGCCGGGCCGCTGAGCTGCGCGGCCGCGCCTGAAGGCCGCCACGCGGACGGGGCATACTTGGCGCTTTGCGCCGGGGAGGCCCCATGCTTCTAGAGACCGTTGAACACCAGACCGGGCCTGCGCCGCAGTGGACCGTGCTGTGGCTGCATGGCCTGGGCGCCGATGGCCACGACTTCGAGCCGATCGTGCCGGAACTGGTGCGTCCGCACTGGCCGGCGATCCGCTTCGTGTTCCCGCATGCGCCGGTGCGCCCGGTGACGATCAATGGCGGCACCCCGATGCGCGCCTGGTACGACATCGTCGGCATGGACTTCGCCACCCGCGCCGAAGCGGCCGGGGTGGAGGAGTCGATCGCCCAGGTCGAGGCGCTGGTGGCGCGCGAGGCCGGGCGCGGCGTCCCCGCCTCGCGGCTGTTCCTGGCCGGCTTCTCCCAGGGCGGCGCCATCACCCTGGCCGCCGGCCTGCGCCGGCGCGAGCCGCTGGCCGGCCTGGTCGCGCTGTCGACCTACCTGCCGGGCGGCGCCGCCGCGGCGGCCGCGCGGCAGGTCAATTCGGTGGCCCAGCCGGTGTTCTTCGCGCATGGCGAGCACGACCCGGTGATCCCCGTGCAGCATGGCCTGGAGAGCGCGCGCGCGCTGGAGCAGGCCGGTTTCGAGGTCCAGTGGCACCACTACCCGATGGCCCACCAGGTGTGCGCGCCGGAGATCACCCACCTGGGCGACTGGCTCGAGCGGCGGCTGGCGGGCTAGCCATGCGCGATCCGCGCCGGGACACGCCCTGGTTCCCGGACCTGTGCCGGCTGCCGCGGATGGCTGCGCTGCTGGGCCTGGCCGAACTGGTGGTGGTGGTGCTCGCGCTGGCGCCGGACGATGCCGGCGGCTGGGACCTGGCCCGCTTCCTGTATGCCAGCGGCTTCGCGCTGTGGATGGCGATGGCGGTGGCGGTGCTGCTGTGCAAGCTGCGCCGGCCGCTGTCGCGGCTGCCGCCACGGCCCGGCGCGGTGGTCGCGGTGCTGGTCGCCACCGGCACCGTCCTGCTCGGGGCCAGCGTGGTCCACGGGCTGTACAGCGCCCTGGGCGCCGGCCCGCTGGGGCTGGGGCTGTGGCGCTTCAGCGGCGGCAGTGCGGCGGTGACGGCGCTGATCATCGCCCTGGCCCTGCGCCACTTCTACGTCAGCGACCGCTGGGCGGCCCAGACCGAGGCCAACGCGCGCGCGGAGGTCGACGCCCTGCAGGCGCGCATCCGCCCGCACTTCCTGTTCAACAGCATGAACCTCATCGCCGGCCTGCTGCGCCGCGATCCGGTACTGGCCGAGCGCGCGGTGCTCGACCTGTCCGACCTGTTCCGCGCCGCGCTGGGCGCCGGCGAGGGGGAGTCGACGCTGGCGGCCGAATGCGAACTGGCGGCGCAGTACCTGTCGATCGAGCAGCTGCGCCTGGGCGACCGGTTGCGGGTGGAATGGGAACGGCGCGAGCCGCTGCCCTGGCAGCTGCCGCTGCCGCGACTGGTGCTGCAGCCGCTGGTGGAGAACGCGGTGCTGCACGGCATCTCGCGCCTGCCGGAAGGCGGCAAGGTGTCGATCCGGCTGTGGCGGCAGGGCGACTGCCTGCACCTGCGGGTGGCCAACCCGGCGCCGGGCCCTGGCGCGGCGGCCTCGCCGCTGCAGCGCGGCGCCGGCCACGCCCAGCGCAGCATCGCCCACCGCCTGGCGTGGCGGTTCGGCCCGCAGGCCCGGGTGACGGCCGGCTGGAGCGACGGCTACTATGCCTGCGAGGTCACGCTG
>JBQGEI010000123.1:0-32097 GCA_052039535.1 Pseudoxanthomonas sp. | reverse complement strand
ATTTATGGATCTGGAAGACTGGTTGATCCGGCTCAAGGTCTTCGCCGACGCCACGCGGGTCCGGCTGCTGGCCCTGCTCGAACTGGAGGAGCTCACGGTCGCCGAACTGTCCTCGGTCACCCGCCTGGCGCAGCCGCGCGTCTCGACCCACCTGGCCCGGCTCAAGGAAGCCGGCCTGGTGCGCGACCGCCGCGCCGGTGTCTCGGCGTACTACCGCTTCGACGAGGCCATCCTCGATCCGGCCCAGCGCGCATTGTGGCAGGCCCTGAGCACCGGCAGCGACGATCCGCTGCTGCGCCAGGACGCCGAGCGCCTGCCCGCCGTGCTGGCCGCGCGCGCCGCCGACCAGAACTGGGCCGACAGCGTGGCCGGCGACATGGAGCGCCACTACTCGCCCGGCCGCACCTGGGAGGCGCTGGCGCGTAGCGCCCTGCCCCTGCTGCACACCGGCGACGTGCTCGACATCGCCTCCGGCGACGGCGTGCTGGCCGAACTGCTGGCGCCGCATTCGCACCGCTACGTATGCGTGGACACCAGCGCCCGCGTGGTGGCCGCGGCGAGCGAGCGCCTGCGTCGGCTGGCCAACGTGGAAGTGCTCGAGGGCGACATGCACGCGCTGACCTTCGGCGAAGCCAGCTTCGACCTGGTCGTGCTGATGCACGCGCTGACCTACGCCGACCGCCCCGCGCAGGCGGTGGCCGAGGCCGCGCGCGTGCTGCGCCCGGGCGGCCGGCTGCTGGTCACCAGCCTGGCGCGGCACGAGCACCGGGCGGTGGTGGAGACCTACGGCCACGTCAACCTCGGCTTCAGCGACCGCGACCTGCGGCGTTTCGCCGAGAAGGCCGGCCTGCAGGTCACCAGCCTGGAGACGGTGACCCGCGAGCGCCGCCCGCCGCACTTCGAAGTGATTTCCCTGATCGCAAACAAGCCCTGAGCCGCCCATGTCCCGTCAGCTTCCCTGGTTACATCCCGACCGCGTCGCCCTGCTGGAACAGGCGCTGCGGCAACGCATCCTGGTGATCGACGGGGCCATGGGCACGATGGTCCAGCGCCATGGGCTGGAGGAGGCCGACTACCGCGGCGCGCGTTTCGCAGCGGGCTACGACGGCGAGCACCATTCCGGCCACCAGGGCCATGGCCCGCACTGCGGCCACGACCTCAAGGGCAACAACGACCTGCTGCTGCTGACGCGTCCGGACCTGATCGGCGCGATCCACGCCGCCTACCTGGAGGCCGGCGCGGACCTGGTGGAGACCAACACCTTCAACGCCACCTCCGTCAGCCAGGCCGACTACCACCTGGAGCACCTGGTGTACGAGCTGAACCGGGCCGGCGCCGCCCTGGCACGCCAGGCCTGCGACGCGGCGGAGGTGGCCACCCCGGAGCAGCCGCGCTTCGTGATCGGCGTGCTCGGGCCGACCAGCCGCACCGCCTCGATCAGCCCCGACGTCAACGACCCCGGCTTCCGCAACACCAGCTTCGACGAGCTGCGCGGCACCTACCGCGAGGCGGTCGAGGGGCTGATCGACGGCGGCGCCGACACCCTCATGGTCGAGACCATCTTCGACACGCTCAACGCCAAGGCCGCGCTGTTCGCCGTGGAGGAGGTGTTCGACGCGCGCGGCGCACGGCTGCCGGTGATGATCTCCGGCACCATCACTGATGCCTCCGGCCGCACCCTCTCCGGGCAGACCGCCGAGGCCTTCCACACCTCGCTGGCCCATGCCCGCCCGCTGTCGATCGGGCTCAACTGCGCGCTGGGGGCCAGGGAGCTGCGTCCGCACGTGGAGGCCCTGGCCCAGGTATCGCCGTTCTACGTCAGCGCCCACCCCAATGCAGGCCTGCCCAACGCGTTCGGCGGCTATGACGAGACCCCGGAGGAGATGGCCACGACTCTCCACGAGTTCGCCCGGTCCGGCCTGCTGAACCTGGTCGGCGGTTGTTGCGGCACGACGCCCGAGCACATCCGCGCCATCGCCGAGGCCGTGCGTGGCCTGCCGCCCCGGGTGCCGGGCCAGGCGCTGGAGGCCGCGGCATGAACGCGACGGTCCGCCCTACCCGCCTGTCCGGACTGGAGCCGCTGGTCATCACCCCGGAACTGCTGTTCGTCAACGTCGGCGAGCGCACCAACGTCACCGGCAGCGCCCAGTTCCGCAAGCTGGTCAAGGAGGAGCGCTACGCCGAGGCGGTGGAGGTGGCGCGCCAGCAGGTGGAGAACGGCGCGCAGATCCTCGACGTGAACATGGACGAGGGACTGATCGACTCGGAAAAGGCGATGACCCGGTTCCTCAACCTGATCGCCGCCGAGCCGGACATCGCCCGCATCCCGGTCATGGTCGACAGTTCGAAGTGGAGCGTGATCGAGGCCGGGCTCAAGTGCCTGCAGGGCAAGGGCGTGGTCAACTCGATCTCGCTCAAGGAAGGCGAAGCGCTGTTCGTCGAGCACGCCCGCAAGGTGCTGCGCTATGGCGCGGCGGTGGTGGTGATGGCCTTCGACGAGCAGGGCCAGGCCGACACCTGCGCGCGCAAGGTGGAGATCTGCACCCGCGCCTACCGGATCCTGGTCGACGAGGTGGGCTTCCCGCCGGAAGACATCATCTTCGACCCCAACATCTTCGCGATCGCCACCGGCATCGAGGAGCACGACAACTACGCGGTCGACTTCATCGAGGCCACCGCCATCATCCGCCGGACCCTGCCGCACTGCCACGTGTCCGGCGGCGTGTCCAACGTCTCATTCTCGTTCCGTGGCAACGAGACCGTGCGCGGCGCGATCCACTCGGTGTTCCTGTACCACGCGATCAGGGCGGGCATGGACATGGGCATCGTCAACGCCGGCGCGCTGCCGGTCTACGACGACCTGGACCCGGAGCTGCGCGAACGCGTGGAGGACGTGGTGCTGAACCGGCGCCGCGACGGCACCGAGCGCCTGCTGGAGATCGCCGAACGCTACAAGGGAAAGAAGGGCGAGAAGAAGGCCGAGGACCTGGCCTGGCGCCACAAGCCGGTGCGCGAGCGCCTGGCGCATGCGCTGGTGCATGGCATCGACGCCTTCGTCGAGGAGGACACCGAGCAGGCCCGCCAGCAGGCCAGTCGCCCGCTGGACGTGATCGAAGGGCCGCTGATGGACGGCATGAACGTGGTCGGCGACCTGTTCGGCGCCGGCAAGATGTTCCTGCCGCAGGTGGTCAAGTCCGCACGGGTGATGAAGAAGGCTGTCGCCTACCTGCTGCCGTACATCGAGGCGGAAAAGCTGCGCACCGGCGATGCCGGCAGGAACAACGGCCGCATCGTGATGGCCACGGTCAAGGGCGACGTGCACGACATCGGCAAGAACATCGTCGGGGTGGTCCTGGCCTGCAACAACTTCGAGGTCGTGGACCTGGGCGTGATGGTGCCGGCGCAGAAGATCCTCGATACCGCGCGCGAGGTGAACGCCGACCTCATCGGCCTGTCCGGCCTGATCACCCCCTCGCTGGAGGAAATGAGCCACGTGGCGCGCGAACTGCAGCGCCAGGGCTTCACCACGCCGCTGATGATCGGCGGCGGCACCACCTCGCGGGCGCATACCGCGCTGAAGATCGACCCGCATTACAAGGCGCCCACGGTGTGGGTCAAGGACGCCTCGCGCGCGGTGGGCGTGGCGCAGTCGCTGATCAGTCCCGACCTGCGGGGCCGCTTCGTGGCCGCCAACGATGCCGACTACGCCGAGATCCGCACCCGCCACGCCAACCGCGGCGACGCCAAGCGCCTGGTGCCGCTGGAGAAGGCGCGCGGGCAGCGTTTCGACGGTGGCTGGGACGCCCATGTACCGCCGGCGCCGAATCAGCCCGGCGTGCACGGATTCGACTGGCCGCTGGAGGACCTGCTGCCGGTGATCGACTGGACGCCGTTCTTCCAGGCCTGGGAACTGGCCGGCAAGTACCCGGCGATCCTGCAGGACGAGGTGGTCGGTGCGCAGGCCAGCGAGCTGTTTGGCGATGCGCAGGCCATGCTTGCGCGGATCGTCTCGGAGAAGTGGCTGCAGGCGCGTGCGGTCTACGGCATCTGGCCGGCAGCCGCCCACGGCGACGATGTCGTCCTGCAGCATGCCGATGGTCCGGCCACCCTGCACTTCCTGCGCCAGCAGGTGGACAAGCCGGTCGACCGCCCGGACTTCTGCCTGGCCGATTTCATTGCACCGCACGACAGCGGCGTGCAGGACTGGATCGGTGCGTTCGCGGTCACCGCCGGCATCGGCATCGACGCGCACGTCGCGCGCTTCGAGGCCATCCATGACGACTACAACGCGATCCTGCTCAAGTCGCTGGCCGACCGCCTGGCCGAGGCCCTGGCCGAGCGCCTGCACCAGCGCGTGCGCACGGAGTTCTGGGGTTACGCCGCCGACGAGGCGCTGGACAACGAGGCCCTGATCGCCGAGAAGTACCGCGGCATCCGCCCCGCGCCCGGCTATCCGGCCTGCCCCGACCACAGCGAGAAGGCCACGCTGTTCGCCCTGCTGGATGCGCCGGCCAACGCCGGCATGTCACTGACCGAGAGCTTCGCGATGCTGCCCACCGCCGCGGTCTCCGGCTACTACTTCAGCCATCCGCGCAGCCAGTACTTCGTGGTCGGCCGCGTGGGCAAGGACCAGGTCGCCGACTATGCCCGCCGCCGCAACGTGGACCGGGCGCAGGTGGAGCGCTGGCTGGCCTCCAACCTGGACTACGACCCCGAGTGACCCGCTCTGCCCCCTGCCGCGGCGGCGGGGGCTCCGCCTACAATGGACGACCCTTACACCGGAAACCTTCCGATGCAGCCTGATACCGTCCGCGCCGTCATCACCGGAGGCGTTTCCGGCCTGGGCCTGGCCGTGGCCACCCGCGTGGTCGCCGACGGCGGCAGGGTCGCCCTGCTTGATGTCAACGACGACAAGGGCGCAGCCGCGGTCCAGGCGCTCGGCGCCGGCAACGCGCGCTACTTCCGCACCGACGTCACCGACGAGGCCGGCGTGAGCGCCACCCTGGCGGCCGCGCGCGATTTCCTCGGCGGCCTCAATGCCGCGGTCAACTGCGCCGGCATCCTCGGCGCGGGGCGCGTACTCGGCAAGGACGCGTCCGGCAACAGCGCGCCAATGCCGCTGGAGGGCTTCGCCCGCACGGTGATGGTCAACCTGGTCGGCAGCTTCAACGTGGCCAAGGCCGCGGCGGCGCTGATGCAGCACAACGCCCCGGGAGAGGACGGCGAGCGCGGCGTGATCGTCAACACCGCCTCGGTGGCCGCCTACGAGGGCCAGATCGGCCAGGCGGCCTACTCGGCCTCCAAGGGCGGCGTGGTCGGCATGACCCTGCCGATGGCACGCGAGCTGGCGCGCTTCGGCATCCGCGTCATGACCGTGGCCCCGGGCGTGTTCTGGACGCCGATGGTCGATGGCATGCCCGAATCCGTGCAGCAGTCGCTGGCAGCGACCATCCCGTTCCCCGCGCGCCTGGGCCAGCCGGACGAATTCGCCGACACCGTGGCCTTCATCCTGCGCACCCGCTACCTCAACGGGGAGACCATCCGCCTCGATGGTGCGACCCGCCTGGCCCCCAGGTAACCGGCAGACGCCGGCCCATCGACCACCCATCCGGCGCAACGCGGCCGGACGGCCTCCAACCACCCCACCGGACACGGACTTTCCATGAAAGCCAGCGACATCAAGAAGGGCAACGTCGTCGAATACAACAACGGCGTCTACCAGATCCGCGACATCGAGCGCAGCTCACCCCAGGGCCGCGGCGGAAACGTCCGCTACCGCTTCATCATGTATTCGGTCCCCGGTGGCGCCAAGCTCGATGCCAGCTTCGATGCAGACGACAACCTCACCGAAGTGGAACTGCTGCGCCGCCAGGCCAGCTTCTCCTACAAGGACGGCGACGCCTTCGTGTTCCTGGACGACGAGGACTACACGCCCTACACCCTGGACCCCGAGGCGATCGGCGATGACGCCGGCTACATCACCGACGGCCTGGCCGGCATCTACGTGCAGGTGATCGACGAGCAGCCGGTGGCGATCCAGTTGCCGCAGCACGTGACCCTGGAAGTGGTCGAGACCCCGCCGGAGCTGAAGGGCGGAACGGCGACCAAGCGCCCCAAGCCGGCGCGCCTGAGCACCGGGATCGAGATCATGGTGCCGGAGTACATCACCACCGGCGAGCGCATCCTGGTCAACACCACCACCGGCGAGTTCGGCGGCCGCGCCGACTGACCCCGGGCCCGGCCGCCGCGTGCGGCCGGGATCCGCTGTGCCCGCGTCGTCGCCGGCATGCCGGCTACCCGGATGCGGTCTGCAGCCTTGTCCGGGCCACGCCGGCCACACCCGGGCCCAGGCGGCAGTGCGCTCGGTGGCTGCAGGACGGCACCCCTACGACGGTCTGCCCGCCAGTTCGCGCAGGCGCGCTCCAAGCAGTGCGACATTCGCCTCGGCCCCGTCCAGCGCCTCGCGGCGCGCGACCGGCAGCAGCGCCCGGACCCTCGCTTCCAGTTCGCGTGCTTCGGTCCGGCGCCCCGGCGCGGACGCGACCGCGGTGGCCTGCAGCCTTTCGCGTTCCTCCCCCTGTGGCAGGCCGTAGCCGTCCACGCCCTGCAGCCACGCCGCCGGGCGGCTGAAGGCGTCGCCAACGGCCAGGAACCGTTCCACGTCCCCGGCCACGCCTGCGTCGGAGGGCGCGATGCGCCCCATCCAGCGGCGCTTGAGCTCGTCGCGGGCGAGGGCTTCATGGCGTCGCAGCGCGGCCGATTCCAGGACCAGCAGCGCCGCCGCGGCCCTCAGCCCGGCCTGCGCCAGCGCCGGCCTGCGCTGCGCGGGCGGCAGCGCGATCCACTCCCGCGCATCGTCGGCCTGCAAACCGAGCTCTGCGCGTGCCACCGCGTACATCGACTCGTAATGGGCGCTGGCGGCCTCGAAGCGCAATCCCAGGCGCACCTGTTCGGCCCGGTCCGCGGGGACCACGGCGGCGTCGACCACGCCATGGCGCTGCAGCCTTCGCGCCAGGCCGTTGGGGAACACCGTACGCAGCGGCAGCGCCGCCAGCCTTGGCACCGCGTCGTGCAGCAGTTTCCAGGTCTCCACCGCACAGTTGTTGCTGGCGAACAGGTAGCGGCCGTCGTAGCTCCAGTGCAGCTGCGCCGCGCGCAAGGCCACGGCCGCCACCTCCTCCGGCGACAGCGCCAGCGGAATGGCATGCAGGTCACGCAGTTCGGTCCGGGTGTATTCGTCCACCACCTGGTCCAAAGGCAGCGCGAACAGGCGCGAGGGATAGCCGCCGGTGAGTCCCCGCCAGCTGGAGATCTGCAGGTCGTCGACGAAGGCCCGGAACGACAGCACCAGGTGGTGCTGCAGGTCCAGGCGGCAGTCCGGACCCGGTTCGCGCCCCGGCGCGCAGACCACCAGGCGCAACATGGCGTGGCCCCAGCGGCTGGCCATGCCCTCGCCGTCACCGGCCAGCAGGTAATCGACCGCATACACCTGCGCCGGATCGAGCACGCGCACCGGCTCGGCCCCGGTGGCCGGATCCTGGACGAATGCCAGGCCGGGGGCGCACCGGCCCGGTGGAGGGCGGGTCATGCCAAAGCGCGCGTCGAAGTACGCCGCCAGCGCCGGCCTGCGGCAGGCGTAGAGGGGATCCAGCAGGTAGTGTTCGAGGTTGACCGCCACGTACTCGCGCGGCGAAGCCAGCTCGTAGCCATCGGGGCTGCGGTCGCCGAAGTCGTTGCGGCCGCGCCGGCCGGGCCGCAGGGCAGCCTTCTGCCAGCCGGCCAGGTCCAGCAGGCGCGGATCGCCCGACAGCCCGCCAGCGGCGGTGCGGTCGTACAGGTGCGCCAGCTCATGCAGCAGCGCGGCCAGCGCCGGCGATGTGCGGCCGTCGGACGGTGCACCGCCGCCCCGCTTCCAGTCTTCGAGCAGTTCTCGCCTGAGCAGGATGCGCCGGTGTTTCGCGCGCCCGTGCACGCCCTCGGGCAGGTCGTCGCGCCACTCCAGCGTGATGGGCCGGTCCAGCGCGCCGGCCCAGGCCGGCGGCAGGTGCCCGGCCGCCGCCGCGACCAGGCTGGCAGTGGATGCCTGGTCGCCGGCATCCAGGCCCGGCGCGGGCGCGATGCGTGGGACGGCCCCGGCCGTGGCACTGGCCAGCAGCAGGGCTGCCAGCGCCAGCCTCCGGATCATTCGGCGGCGAGGATCTTCCGCGCCAGCTCCAGGTCGCTGGCCTGGCGCGCGGTGGCGTCGCGCTCGCGCAGCACGCGCAGGGCCGCTTCGAACCGGGCGCTGCGCAGCTGGCCGTCGCTGGCGAGGAAGCCGGCGGCGTCCTCGCGCGCGGCCTGCACCAGCTTGTCGTCGCCGGAGGTGCTGCCGGATGAGGCGGAGCTGCCCGCCGAGGACGCACCGGCGGAGGTGCCGGCGAAGCTGGACGCCAGCGCCGGCGCGGCGAGGGCCGCCAACAGGAAGGCGGCGGCAGGCAGGAACGGATGCTTCATGGCGGTGGCCCGGCAGTCGATGAAAGATGCGTGAAGACTACCGCGCCGCCCTGCCGCCGTGTACCGCCCCGCGTGATCGCGGTCAGGCGTCGAACAGCTTGCCCGGGTTGAGGATGCCGTTGGGGTCGAACACCTGCCGGACCCCGCGCATCAGCGCGATCTCCGCCTCGCTGCGGGTGCCGGCCAGGTAGGGCTTCTTGACCAGCCCGATGCCGTGCTCGGCGGAGATGCTGCCGCCGTGGGCCTGCAGCGCCTGCGCCAGCAGCTTGGTCACCTGCTCGCACTGGCCAACGAACTCCGCATCGGGGGTGTCGTCGGGCTTGAGTACGTTGATGTGCAGGTTGCCGTCGCCGATGTGGCCGAACCAGACCACCTCGAACTGGGGATACGCATCGCCCAGCAGCTGCTGGGTCCGGGCCAGGAACGCCGGCATTTCCGAGATGCGCACCGACACGTCGTTCTTGTATGGCCGGTAGCGGGCCACCGCCTCGGTGATGCCTTCGCGCAGGCGCCAGATCTGCTGCGCCTGCGCCTCCGAAGCGCTGATCACCCCGTCCGCCACCCAGCCCTGCTCCATGCAGTGCTCGAAGGCGGCCATCGCCGCGGCCTCGGTCGCCTCGTCGTCGCTGGCGAACTCGGTAACCACGTAGAAGGGGTACTCGTCCTCCAGCGGCTTCTGCGCGCCGTGGGCCAGCACGTGGCGCAGGGCGCGGTCGGTGAAGAACTCGAAGGCTTCCAGGCGCAGGCGGCCGCGGAACTCGGCGAACACCTGCATCAGCACCTCGAATGAGGGCAGCGCCAGCAGCATGACGTTGGTCGGTGGCGGCGGGTCGGCCAGGCGCAGGATCGCCTCGACCACGATGCCCAGCGTGCCCTCCGAGCCGATCAGCAACTGGCGGAAGTCGTAGCCGCTGGAGTTCTTCACCAGCGCCCGGTTGAGCTGCAGCAGCTCGCCGCTGCCGGTGACCACGGTCAGCCCGGCGATCCATTCGCGGGTATTGCCGTAGCGGATCACGCGGATGCCGCCGGCGTTGGTGGCGATGTTGCCGCCGATCGAGCAGGAACCGCGGGCGCCGAAGTCCACCGGGTAGACCAGCCCGTGCTCACGTGCGGCGTTGTGCACCGCTTCCAGCACCATGCCCGCCTGCACCGTCAGCGTGCGGTCCACCGCGTTGAAGTCCAGCACCTTGGTCATCCGCTCCAGGCTCAGCACCAGTTCGCCCTTGGCGGCCACGGCGCCCCCGGACAGCCCGGTACGTCCGCCCGAGGGCACGATGGCCACGCGGTGGCGGTTGGCCCAGCGCACGATCGCCTGCACCTCCTCCACGCTGCCGGGCAGCGCGACGGCCAGCGGCGCCGGTGTCCAGCGCCGGGTCCAGTCGCGGCCGTAATGCTCAAGGTCGGAAGCGTCGGTCTTCAGGCGCAGCTCGGGCACCGACTGCAGCAGGTCGGCGAGGCGTGGGTCGGTCATGGGCGGGTGGTGGCGCGCGTGCGTGCGGGAGCCGGCAAGCGTGCCAGCTGCGGGGTCGCCGAGTCCAGCGGCGACCGCAGCGCCCGGCGGCTGGCGCACTACGGGCAAGTCGCTGTTTCAGTGGCAACTTTTGCTGGGTGAAACTGCCTCCGCGAAGCGCACACGGTGTTGCGCGCCCGGCATGAAAACGGCATGACGCACTGCGGAAAACAGGGGGCGCTTCTGGCATAGTTGTCGGCTCCCGCCCTACCTGCCGGACCACTCGCGCATGTCGCCCAAGAAGACCTCCTTCCCCAAATCCGACATCCGCGTGCTGCTGCTCGAGGGCCTCAGCCATACCGCGGTGGAGACCTTCCGCGCGGCGGGCTACACCCAGATCGAATTCCACGACAAGTCGCTGCCGGAGGACGAGCTCAAGGCACGCCTCGCCGAGGCCCACATCGTCGGCATCCGCTCGCGCAGCCACCTGACGGCCGACGTGCTGGCCGGTGCCAAGCGGCTGATGGCCATCGGCTGCTTCTGCATCGGTACCAACCAGGTGGACCTGGACGCGGCCGAGCTGGCCGGCATCCCGGTGTTCAACGCCCCCTATTCCAATACCCGCTCGGTGGCCGAGCTGGTCGTGGCCCAGGCGGTGATGCTGATGCGCGGCATCCCGCAGAAGAGCGCCGAATGCCACCGCGGTGGATGGTCCAAGTCGGCCGCCGGCAGCCGCGAGGTGCGCGGCAAGACCCTCGGCATCGTCGGCTACGGCCACATCGGCACCCAGGTCGGGGTGCTGGCCGAGGCGCTGGGCATGCACGTGGTCTTCCATGACATCGAGACCAAGCTGTCGCTGGGCAACGCGCGCGCGGCGATCAGCCTGGACGACCTGCTGTCGCGTTCGGACGTGGTCACCCTGCACGTGCCGGAGACCGCCGCGACGAAGAACATGTTCGGCGCCGCCCAGATCGCCGCGATGAAGCCCGGCGCGCACCTGATCAACGCCTCCCGCGGCACCGTGGTGGACATCGACGCGCTGGCCGCGGCGCTGGAGTCCGGCCATGTCGGCGGCGCGGCGGTGGACGTGTTCCCGGTCGAGCCCAAGGCCAACAACGAGGCCTTCGTCTCGCCGCTGACCCGCTTCGACAACGTGATCCTGACCCCGCACATCGGCGGCAGCACGCTGGAGGCCCAGGAGAACATCGGCGTGGAAGTGGCGGCCAAGCTGGTGCGCTACAGCGACAACGGCAGCACCCTGTCGGCGGTGAACTTCCCGGAGGTCACCCTGCCCGAGCACGAGGGCAGCCTGCGCCTGCTCCACATCCACCGCAACGTGCCCGGCGTGCTGTCGAAGGTCAACGAGATCTTCAGCCGCCACGCGGTCAACATCGACGGGCAGTTCCTGCGCACCAATCCCAAGGTCGGCTACGTGGTGATCGACGTGGCCGCCAACGAGGCCCAGGTGGCCGCGCTGAAGGAGGAACTGGCCGGGATCGAGGGCACCCTGCGGACCCGCGTCCTGTACTGATCCGCTACCGGCCGGCCGCGGGGCTCAGCCGCGAGCCAGCCAGCGCAGGGCCATGCGCCGCATCGAGGCATCCATCGCCGGATCGCCGGCCACCTCGCGCACCGGGCGCCACGCCAGGGCGTGGGACTCGGCGCTGACCACGAAGCGCTCGTCCGCGCCTGCGCGCACCACGTAGCGCACGTCGTGGTGCCAGTGCCCCGGGATCCCGGGGCGTTCAGGGATCCAGTGCCTGTCCAGGTCGAAGATCGTGTCGGCCTCAACCACCAGCCCGGGCACCCCGGTTTCCTCCTGCGCCTCCTTCAGCGCCACGGCGGCCAGGTCGCGGTCGCCATCGGCATGGCCACCCGGCTGCAGCCAGCGGTCCAGCTTGGCGTGGTGCGTGAGCAGGGTACGCTGGCCATCGGCGCTGACCACCCAGGCCGATCCTGTGAAGTGGCCCTGCAGCCGCCCGCGCACGAACGGATCGGCAGGATCCCCCAGCAGCGCCAGGAACTCGCCCGCCAGCGCGGCCTGGTCCGGCCAGCGCTCGCGGTAGGCCTGCAGCTGGCTGGCCAGCAGGCCGGCGGGGTGGGTCGGGTCCATCGATGGCTCCAGCGTCCGGGCGCGCGATTATGCCTGCGGCCGGCCGCGCCGGCCCACGCCGCAGCGCGCATTGCCAACCGACCCGGCGGTTTGGCAAGGTACGGCGCTTACGTGGCCTGCTTGCGGCCATGACCAACACGGGCGCATCGGTCGCCACCGACGGGGAACCACGCATGCTCAATCGTCTATTCAGCGTCAAGCCCGTGGAGCCGGCGCCGCACGTCGACGCCGGGGAGCCGGTGGAAGGATCGCTCCAGGGCGAGGCCACCCTGCGCCGCACCCTCACCGCCCGCCACCTCATCCTGCTGGGCGTCGGCGCGGTCATCGGCGCCGGCATCTTCGTGCTGACCGGCCAGGCCGCGGCCAACCATGCCGGTCCGGCGATCATGCTCAGCTTCGTCCTGGCCGGATTCGCCTGTGCCATGGCTGGCCTGTGCTATGCCGAGTTCGCCTCGATGATGCCGGTCTCCGGCAGCGCCTATTCGTATTCCTACGCCACCCTGGGCGAGGCGGTGGCCTGGTTCATCGGCTGGTGCCTGGTGCTGGAATACCTGTTCGCCTCGGCCACCGTGGCGGTGGGCTGGTCCGGGTATCTGGTCAGCTTCCTCACCACTACGCTGGGCGTGCCGTTCCCGGCCGAACTGGCGTCGGCGCCGCTGAACTGGGCCGACGGCGGCTTCGTCCGCACCGACAGCCTCGTCAACCTGCCGGCGGTGCTGATCGTGGCCGCGGTCAGCGGGCTGTGCTACGTGGGCATCACCCAGTCGGCGTTCGTCAACGCGATCATCGTGGCGATCAAGGTCGCGGTGATCGCGGCGTTCCTGGGCTTCGGCGTGCAGTACGTCGACCCGGCCAACTGGACCCCTTTCATCCCCGAGAACACCGGCCCCGGCCAGTTCGGCATGGACGGCGTGTTCCGCGCGGCGACCATCGTGTTCTTCGCCTACATCGGCTTCGATGCGGTCTCCACCGCCGCCGGCGAGGCCAAGAACCCGCAGCGCGACATGCCCATCGGCATCCTCGGCTCGCTCGCCGTGTGCACCATCATCTACATCGCCGTGTGCGCGGTGCTGACCGGCATGACCCACTATTCCCTGCTGGGCACCGCCAAGCCGGTGGCCACCGCGCTGGAGGAAGTGATCAAGGCCGATCCCGCCGCCAACATCGGCTGGCTCAAGACCGCGGTGGAGATCGGCGCCATCGCCGGCCTGTCCTCGGTCATCCTGGTGATGCTGATGGCGCAGCCGCGCATCTTCTATTCGATGTCGCGCGACGGCCTGCTGCCGGGCCTGTTCGGCAAGATCCACCCACGCTTCCACACCCCGCACGTGGGCACGATCCTGGTCGGCATCGTGGCCTGCCTGCTGGCCGGTTTCATGCCGCTCAACGTGCTCGGCGAGCTGGTCTCGATGGGCACCCTGCTGGCCTTCGCCACCGTCTGCCTGGGCGTCCTGGTCCTGCGCTTCAGCCGCCCGGACCTGGCGCGGCCCTTCCGGGTGCCGGCCTTCTGGCTGATCTGTCCGCTGGGCTTCGCGGCGTGCCTGTTCCTGTTCGCGCAGTCGTTCGCGGAGCACTGGCACGTGTTCGTGGGCTGGACCCTCCTCGGCCAGCTGATCTATTTCGGTTACGGCTACCGCCACAGCAAGCTGCACCGGCGCGCCTGACGCCCACGTCCCGACCACGGCCGGCCCAGCGCCGGCCGTTTCCTTTCCAATCCAGGATCGCGCATGAGCGCACACGTTCCCCGCAAGATCGGCCCGGTGCTTGCGACCTTCGTGGTCGCCAACAACATGATCGGCTCGGGCTTCTTCCTGTTGCCCACCACCCTGGCCAAGTCCGGCGGCGTGACCGCGCTGAGCTGGCTGCTGGGCACGGTGCTGGCGATGATGCTGGGCGGCGCGTTCGCGCGCCTGGCGCGCCACCATCCGCAGCTGGAATCGCAGGACGACTACATCCGCCCGTCGCTGGGGCGCGACGCTTCCTTCGTGGCCACCACCATGTACTGGGTGTCTTCGTGGATCGGCAACAACGCCATCGCGGTGGCCGCGTTCGGCTACCTGGTGATCCTGCTGCCGCTCGAGGACAGCGGCGGCGTGCGGCTGGTTGGCCAGATCGCGCTGATCTGGGCGATGTTCGCCCTCAACCTCCTGGGCCCCCGGCCCATCGCCCGCTTCCAGTCCATGTGCGTGGTGCTGGGCCTGCTGCCGGTGGCGGCCATCCTGACCGCCGGCTGGGCCTACTTCGATCCGCAGGTGTACCGCGAGGCCTGGAACGTGTCCGGGACCTCGGACGCGGCGGTGGTGATGCAGTCGCTGGCGCCGATCTTCTGGGCCTTCGTCGGGCTGGAAACCGGGGCGATGGTCGCCGGCGTGGTCGACGACCCGGAGCGCAACGTGCCGCGCGCCACGCTGGGCGGCATCGCCATCGCCGGCGTCGTTTACCTCACGTCCTCGGTGCTGATGATGGGCATCGTGCCTGCCGCCCAGCTGGCCCAGTCCAGCGCACCGTTCGCCACGGTCGCCGGCGAGATGTTCGGCGCCTGGGCTATCCCGGTGATCGCCGCGGCCGCCGCGCTCAAGGCCACCGGCACGCTGGGTGGCTGGATGCTGGTGAGTGGCGAATCCGGCGCGCGCGCCGCGCAGCGGGGGTTCCTGCCGCCGGTGTTCGGCCGCCTGCGGCCGAACGGCTCCGCACGCAGCGGCCTGTTCATCATCGCGCTGTCGATGACCGCGCTGGCCGTGCTGACCCTCTCGCCCACCGTGTCGGGCCAGTTCGAAGTCCTGATCGAGATGGTGGTGATCCTGGTGGTGATGGCCTACGCCGCCGCCGGCCTGAGCCTGTTGCTGGGCACGCCGGAACGCGCGTCCAGCCAGGGCGAACGCATGCTCGGCATGGGCGCGCTGGTGGCCTGCGGGCTGCTGGTCTACTCGACCCCGGGCAAGACGCTGGTCGGTGGACTGGTGATCGCCGCGCTCGCATGGGCCGCCTATCGCGGCTTCGGCCGGCGCGCGCCCGCGCGGTAGACTTCGCGCATGGACACGACCTCCCCCCCGTACGACCCCGCGCAGCTGCACGCCTGCGCCCAGTCCCTGATCGGCAATGTGCGCGAGCTGGCCCAGCTGGGCTGGACCCCGGCCACCAGCAGCAATTTCTCGCTGCGCCTGGACGCCACGCACGCGGCCATCACGGTTTCCGGCCGGGACAAGGGGCGGCTGGTCGAGGACGACATCATGGTCGTGGACCTCGAGGGCAGGGCCGTGGGACGCCAGCTGCGGCCGTCGGCCGAGACCCTGCTGCACACCCGGCTCTACCAGCGCTTCCCGGAGGTGGGCTGCGTGCTGCATACCCACTCCCATGTCCAGACCGTCGCCTCGCGCCTGTACGCGCCGCAGGGCCACGTCCGCCTCGAGGGCTACGAGCTGCTCAAGGCGTTCGACGGCAACAGCACCCATGAGGCGGCGATCGACGTGCCGGTGTTCGCCAACACCCAGGACATGGCCGTGCTGGCCGCCCAGGTGGATGCGGTGCTGGACCGGCAACCGATGTGGGGCTACCTGATCGACGGCCACGGGCTCTATGCGTGGGGCCGGACCATGGCCGAGGCGCGGCGCCACCTGGAGGCCTTCGAGTTCCTGCTGGCGTGCGAACTGGAGCTGCGCCGGCTGCGCGGCTGATCCCGGCGCCCCCGTCACGCCCGTACCCAGCTGGTAATCTTCCCGGCCCGCGATGTTCGCGGCCACACGCAACAGGTGACCCCATGAGCCGACTGCGCATCTTCGACGAGAACCACCCCGACCAGCCCGGGTTCGAAAGCACCGACGGGAACGCCATCGCCGCCGAGCTGGCGCGCATCGGCGTCACCTTCGAGCGCTGGCACGCCACCCGCCCGGTCGAGCCAGGCGCCAGCCCGGAAGAAGTGATGGAGGCCTACCGCGCCGACATCGACCGCCTGGTGGCCGCGCGCGGCTTCAAGTCGGTCGACGTGGTCAGCATCTCGCCGGACAACCCCAACCGCGCGGAAATGCGCAAGAAGTTCCTGGACGAGCATTTCCACAAGGAAGACGAGGTGCGCTTCTTCGTCGCCGGCTCGGGCCTGTTCACGCTGCACGTGGACGGCAAGGTCTACGAGATCGAATGCGTCAAGGACGACCTGATCGCCGTGCCCGACGGCACCCACCACTGGTTCGACATGGGCGAGTCGCCCAGTTTCGTGGCCATCCGCTTCTTCACCGAGCCGGACGGCTGGGTCGGCCACTTCACCGGCACCGACATCGCGCAGAAGTTCCCGCGATACGAGCCGCAGGCCAGCTGACCCCACGCACTCCCGCCCCTCGCCATGCGAGGGGCGCCGGGTTTCAAGGATCCCGTATGACCCGCGCCATCCTCACCGACATCGAAGGTACAACCAGCAGCATCTCGTTCGTGCGCGAGGTGCTGTTCCCGTATGCGCGCCAGGCCCTGCCGCGCTTCATCGATGCACATGGCGACCAGCCGGAGGTGCGGCGCTGGCTGGACGCGGTGGCGGTGGAAGCCGGCGGGCTGTGCCAGGACGCGATGATCGCCGAAACCCTGCAGGGCTGGATCGACCAGGACCGCAAGCACACCGCGCTCAAGGCGCTGCAGGGCATGGTGTGGGAGTCCGGCTACCGCAATGGCGACTTCGCCGCGCCCGTGTACCCCGACGCGGCGCAGGCGCTCCAGCGCTGGCATGACCTGGAGCTGCCGCTTTACGTGTACTCCTCCGGCTCGGTCCCGGCGCAGAAGCTGTTCTTCGGCCACAGCGACGCTGGCGACCTGACGGGGCTGTTCTCCGGCTGGTTCGACACCGAGACCGGCGGCAAGCGCGAGTCCGGCAGCTACACCCGCATCGCCGAAGCGATCGGCCTGCCGCCCAACCAGGTGCTGTTCCTGTCCGACGTGGTCGAGGAGCTGGACGCGGCACGCGCGGCCGGCATGCACACGGTGCTGGTCGACCGGCTGGAGGACTATCCGCGGCCGAGGCTGGAGGAGGCCGCGCATGGCCACACCCGGGTGACCGGTTTCCAGGAAATCGCCCTGCCACGCTGAGCGGGAGGCCGGTCCTCGGCTCCAGCCCGACCCGCGCGACGTGCAGGTCAGGGGTGCGCCTCTTCCAGCGCGTAGCTGGTCGACGCCACCACCTGCCCCTGCCAACGGTCGAACGCCCGCACCTCCACCCGGTGCGTGCCGGCTGCCAGCCCGGTATCCAGTGCGCCGCGCCACAGGTGGGTCGACGCGGTCGCTTCAGGTGAGCGGTCGTAACCACGCAGTGCCGGCGACAGGTCGTCGGCCGCGTTCTCCAGCAGCAGGCGCGGGTCGGCGCGCTGGACCCGCCGCATCGGCATCCACGGCCCGGCGTCGATGCGGTACTCGACCCGGGTGTCCGCATCGCCCATGAACACGTTCGCGAATACGCCATACGCAGGATAGGCGCCACGGCGCAGCACCCTGGGCGCATGCAGCGCCATGGCGGTGGTGAAGGCCGGATCGGTGCCGTCGGCCCGCGCCGGGCGGTAGGCCAGGGCGTAACCGGCGTCGTCCTCCACCGTCAGCAGCGCGTGTCCGTGCGGCGTGCCATCGCTCATGGTGGTGTCCGGGATGCCCCGCGCATCGGGTGCGCCGGACCAGAAAGCGCCGCACACCGCGCCCACGTTGTACTCGTGCAGCGGCGAGGCTCCCTCCCATCCCTGCTCCGCGCCGTGCCAGTAATGCTGCTGGCCGTGGCTGTGCCCGCTGAGCACCAGCACCCGGGGATGGTCACGCAGCAGTCCGAACAGGCGCCTGCGGTCCTGAGCGCGGAAGCTGGCGCGTCCGCCGGTCTCGAACAGCGGGATGTGCATGCCCAGTACCAGCAGGCGCTGGGGCGGAAGCGTGGCCAGGTAGGCCTCGAGGAACCGGAACTGGTCCTCGCGCAGCCCGCCGGTGTAGCCGGCGCCCTCGCCGGGGGTGGCGATCACGTTGTCCAGCAGCACGAACGCGGCCGCGCCCTCCTCCACCGCGTAGGTGTCCGGGCCGTAGATGTCCGACCAAGCCCGCAGCGAGCCGGCGTCGGAGGTGGCGTCCGGGTCCAGGTCGTGGTTGCCCGGCACGTGGAACCACGGCACCCCCAAGCGGGTGGTGACCGCGTTGAGGGCCGGGTACAGCCCGGTACGGTCATCGACCAGGTCGCCGAGGGTCATGCCCAGGGCAGCCTGCGGCCTGCCCAGCGGCTCCACGACGCTGCGGCGGTAATGGTCGATGTCGCGGGCGTTCTTGACCTGGGTGTCGGTGAACACCAGCGCCTCGAAGCGGCCGGGCCCGGGTGGCGCGGCCGACAGGCCGAAATCCAGCTGCGCTGGGCCCGCGTCGGGCACCTGCGCCCAGAAGGCGGGCAGCCCATCCTCACCCTGGAGGAAGCGATGGCCGGCAGGCTTGATTACGAACAGGGCGGCGCCGGGACGCGCCTCGATGCGGTAACGTCCCCGGGCATCGGTCCGCTGCAGCTGCCGGCCATCGGAGACCAGCACACCGGCGATGCCCGGCTCGTCCGCACCGCGGCCCGGCCGCCCGTCCCGTTCCAGGTGGACCACCCCGGTCACCGGAACCGCCGCTGCGGCGTGGGCCAGCGCGGTGGCCAGGACACCTGCACCGGCCAGCAGCCAGGCGCCTGCGGATCGCTTGGACATCGACACACTCCCGGCGAAAACCCGCGATTCTAGGCCACCGGCGTGGCGACCGCCCGGCCGATGCTTCAGCCGCCGCCGGCACGGACCGCGTGCCGGTCCTCCAGCACGGCCACCGCGTCGGACAGCGACAGGCGGCGCGCATGCAGCAACACGGTCACGTGGTAGATCAGGTCGGCCACCTCGCCCAGCAGGTGGGTGTCGCTCTGGGCCACGCCGGCCAGGGCGGTTTCGACCCCTTCCTCGCCAACCTTCTGGGCGATGCGGCGCACCCCCGATTCGAACAGCGAGGTGGTGTAGCTGCCTTGCGGACGCTCGCGCTCGCGCCCGGCCACCAAGGCATCGAGCTGTGCGAGGAACCCGATCTCCAGGGCCGGCGTACGTTGCGGCGCGGCCTGCGCGTGCGGCGCGGCCTCGAAGCAGCTGGACCGCTGCAGGTGGCAGGTCGGCCCGTGCGGCCTGGCCAGCACCAGCAGCGCGTCGGCATCACAGTCGGCTTGCACGTCGACCAGCTCCAGCACATGGCCGGAGGTCTCGCCCTTGGTCCACAGGCGCTGCTTGCTGCGGCTGTAGAAGGTGACCAGGCGCCGGGAAAGCGTGGCTTGCAGCGCCTCGCGGTCCATGTACCCGAGCATGAGCACGCGCAGGCTGTCGGCGTCCTGGACCACCACCGGGAGCAGGCCGCCGGACTTGTCCCAGTCCAGCCCGCCCGGGAAGACACCGATCCGCCCGACCTGGCTGCCGTCAGGAACCTCAGACATCACGCACCTCGATCTGTTGCCCGCGCAGGAAGCGCTTGAGCGCGGGAATGGCGATGGCACCGCTGTGGAACACGCTGGCCGCCAGCGCGCCGTCCACGTCGGCCTGTTCGAACGCCTCGGCGAAATGCTCCGGGCTGCCGGCGCCGCCGGAGGCGACCAGCGGCACCCGGCATAGCGCGCGCGCCTGGCGCAACTGGCCGATGTCATAGCCGCGGCGGACGCCATCGCTGTCCATGCAGTTGAGCACGATCTCGCCGGCGCCCAGTCGCTGGACCTCGACGATCCAGTCCAGCGTGCGCACCGCCAGTGCCCGGGTCTTGTCCGGGTCGCCGGTGTTGGTGCGCACCCGCCACTGCCCGTCGGCCTCGCGGATCGAATCGATGCCCACGACCACGCACTGCACGCCGAAGGCGTCGGCAAGCTCGGCCACCAGCTGCGGACGCTCCAGCGCCGGCGAGTTGACCGAGATCTTGTCCGCCCCGGCATGCAGTACCCGGCGCGCCGTGGCGACCTCGCGGATGCCGCCGGCCACGCAGAACGGGATGTCGATCAGGCGGGCCACCCGCTCGACCCAGGTGTAGTCCACCGAGCGCCCTTCCGGGCTGGCCCCGATGTCGTAGAACACCAGCTCGTCGGCGCCCTGGTCGCGATAACGCAGCGCCAGTTCGACGATGTCGCCCATGTCCACGTGGTCGCGGAAGCGCACGCCCTTGACCACGCGCCCATCGCGCACGTCCAGGCAGGGAATGATCCGCCGGCTCAGCATGGCCGGTTCTCGACGGCCAGCGCGTCGGCCAGCTGCAGCCGCCCTTCCAGCAGCGCCCGCCCCAGCACCGCCCCGGCGCAACCGGCCTGCCGGGCGCCGGCCACGTCGGCCGCGTCGCGTACACCTCCGGAGGCCTGCACGGCCACGCCCGGCGCCAGTCGCGCCAGGTGCGCGTAGAGCTCCAGGTTGGGGCCGGAAAGCATGCCGTCGCGCGCGATGTCGGTGCACAGCAGGTGGCACAGCCCGGCATCCACGAACCGCGGCAGCAACTGGTCCAGGGTGCTGCCTGCGTTCTCGGTCCAGCCGTGCACCGGCAGCTGCCAGGTACCGGCCTCGTCCTGGCGGGTATCCAGCGCGACGGTGATGCGCCCGCCGCCGAATTCCGCCAGCCACGCGGCCACCGTGTCGGGCTCGCGGACCGACAGCGAGCCGACCACCACGCGTGCGGCACCGGCGTCAAGGATGCGGGCCACGTCGTCACGGCTGCGCACGCCGCCGCCGGTCTGCACCTGCAGCCCGGTGGTGCGCGCGATGTCCGCCAGCAACGGCCCGAGGGTGTAGCCACCGGACCTGGCGGCGTCCAGGTCGACCAGGTGCATCCAGCGCGCGCCGGCCTCGGCGAAGGCGGCCGCACGCGGCAGCGGATCGTCGCCATAGCGCGTCTCGCGGGCGTAGTCGCCCTGGGCCAGGCGCACGACACGGCCGCCACGAAGGTCCAGCGCGGGGTAGACGGTGAAGCCCATCAAAATTCCATCTCCAGGAAATTTCGCAGGATGCGCGCGCCGGTGGTCGAGGAGCGCTCCGGATGGAACTGGGCACCGCAGCGCCGTCCGTCCTGGACCACCGCGGTGAACAGCCCGCCGTGGTCGGTCGCGGCGACGGTGGCCGCGGTGATCGGCGCGGCGTAGCTGTGCACGAAGTACGCGCTGGCGCCCTCTTCCACCCCGTCCAGCAGTGGCGATGGCCGCAGCGTGCGCAGGGCGTTCCAGCCCATGTGCGGAACGCGGATGCCGGGCAGCTGCGGCAGGTGGTGCACGACCCCGGGCAGCAGGCCCAGGCATTGGACATCGCCCTCGTCCGAGCGCTCGTACAGCAGCTGCATGCCCAGGCAGATTCCCATCAGTGGCGCCTCCAGCCGCCGCAGCGGCTCGACCAGCCCCTGCGCGTGCAGCCGGCGCATGCCCTCCGGGGCCGCGCCCACGCCGGGCAGGATCACGCGGTCCCCGCCCTGCAGGCCGGCCGCGTCGGTGACCACCCGCGGCTGCACGCCCAACCGCTCCAGCGCGTAGCAGACCGAGCCCAGGTTGGCGCCACCGGCGTCGACGACCACCACCTGCCTGCCGGCGGCGCTCACAGCACGCCCTTGGTCGAAGGCAGTGCATCGCCCTCGCGCCGGATCGCCTGGCGCAGCGCGCGGGCCAGCGCCTTGAAGCTGGCCTCGACCTTGTGGTGGTCGTTGTCGCCGCTCACGCTGACGTGCAGGTTGAGTCCGGCCGCATCGCACAGCGAGCGGAAGAAGTGCGGCACCAGCTCGGTCGGCATGTCGCCGACCTTCTCGCGGGTGAAGCCGCCCTCGAACACCAGGTACGGACGGCCGCTGAAATCCAGCGCAGCGCTGGCGCAGGTCTCGTCCATCGGCAGGGTGAAGCCGTAGCGGCCGATGCCCCGCTTGTCGCCCAGCGCCTCGCGCAGCGCCTGGCCCAGCGCCAGGGCGGTGTCCTCGATGGTGTGGTGCTCGTCGATGTGCAGGTCGCCTTCGGTCCGGATGGCCAGCGAGAACCCGCCGTGCTTGCCGATCTGCTCGAGCATGTGGTCGTAGAACGGCAGCCCGGTGTGGACCTGCGGCTCGGCCACCCGGTCCAGGTCGACCTCGACCCGGATCCGGGTCTCCCTGGTATTGCGCTCCACCACCGCCTGGCGCGGCGCATCCGCCAGCGCGTGGGCGATGCCTGCCCAGTCCCATTGGCCGCCGAACTGCGGGGTACGCAGCTGGAAGGCGCGGATGCCCAGGTTGGCGGCGAACTCGTTGTCGGTCGGGCGGTCGCCCACCATCGCCGAACGCTTCCAGTCGATCGACCGGTCCTGGATGTACGGCAGCACCAGGCCGATGCCGGGCTTGCGCGTGGGTCTGTTCTCGTGCGGCCAGCTGCAGTCGATCAGCACGTCCCGGAAGGTGATGCCCTGGCTTTCGAACACCTGCATCATCAGGTCGTGCGGCCCGTCGAAGGCTTCCCGCGGATAGTCGTCCGTGCCCAGTCCATCCTGGTTGGACACCATTACGAATTGCCAGCCGGCATCGCGCAGGCGCAGCAGTGCGGGGATCACGCCACGCACGAAGCGCAGCTTCTGGTAGGCGTCGATCTGGAAATCCGCCGGCTCCTCGATCAGGGTGCCGTCGCGGTCGATGAACAGGATCGGGGTCATGCAGCAGCTTCCTGGGCGGCCAGTGCCGCGAGGACGCGGTCGTTCTGGTCCGGGGTTCCGATGGTGATGCGCAGCGCGTCGCCAAGCAGGGGCGCTGCGCGCTGGTCGCGCACGACCACGCCGGCGGCCAGCAGGGTATCGAAGGCGGCCTGGGCGTCGTCGAAGCGCGCCAGCAGATAGTTGCCCGCCGACGGATAGACCCGCCGCACACCTGGCATGGAGGCCAGCGCGCCGGCCAGCCGCGCGCGTTCGCTGCGGACCAGGGCCACGCGCTCGCTTGTGCGCGCCAGTGCCTCCGGGGAAAGGCCGGCGACCGCCAGCTCGGCGCACGGGGTCGGCACCGGATAAGGCGCCTGGCAGGCGCGCAGCACCCCGATCAGCGCCGCATCGGCGATCAGGGTCCCGATGCGCGCCGCGGCCAGCGCATGCGCCTTGGACAGCGTACGCAGCACCGCGATGTTGCCGTGCGCGCCCATCAACGTGGTTGCCGAGGGCTGGCTGGAGAACTCGCCGTAGGCTTCGTCCACCACGACCAGGGCACGGCCGGCCAGCCGGCTGGCCAGCGCGGCGATGCCCTCCAGCGGCACATCGGCGCCGGTGGGGTTGGACGGGCTGCACAGGAACACCAGCTTGGCACTGCCCTGCTCGGCGGCCGTGGCCACCGCGTCGAGGTCCACGGCAAATCCACCCGGACCATCGACCAGCGGAACCTCCAGCAGGCGCGCGCCCTGCAGCCGGGCGCTGACGGCATACATGCCGAACACCGGCGGCGTAGTCACGATGGCATCGCGCTGCGGCACGCACAGCGCGCGCACCAGCAGGTCGATGGCCTCGTCGCTGCCACGCCCGACCAGGACCTGCGACGCCTCGCAGCGGTAAAGCCGCGCCAGTGCCTGCACCAGTGGCACCGGCTGCGGGTCCGGATAACGCCTGCAGCTGCTGCCGGCGTCGGCCGGATTGGGCCATGGGCTCTCGTTGGCGTTGAGCCAGACCTCGCCGTCCAGCGCATGGCTGCGGGCGGAGCTGTAGCCACCGAAACCGCGCAGGTCCTCGCGCACCAGCGGGAGGAGGTCGCTGCTCATGCCACCGCCCCGTTCAGGCGCAGGGCCACGGCATTGGCGTGGGCGTCCAGCTGTTCGGCCCGGGCCAGCGTCACCGCGCAGTCGCCGATGGCGAGGATGCCCTCGCGACTGGCCGCCTGCACGCTGACGAAGTTCTGGAAGCTGGCCACGCTCACCCCGCTCCAGGCGCGTGCGGCGCCGTTGGTCGGCAGCACGTGGTTGGTGCCACTGCAGTAGTCGCCCAGGGCTTCCGGGGTCCAGTCGCCGAGGAACACCGAACCGGCCGCCTCGACGCGGTCCAGCCAGTCACGCGGCTGGCGCAGGGCCAGGATCAGGTGCTCCGGTGCATAGGCGTTGCTGATATCGAATGCCTGCCCGATCGAGTCGACCTGGACCAGGCGCGAGGATGCGAGCGCGCGGGCGGCGATCGCCGCGCGCGGCAGTACCGCCAGCTGACTGGCCAGTTCCGCCTCGACCTGGTCGATCAGCGGGGCGCTGTCGGAAAGCAGCAGCACCTGGGAGTCCGGACCGTGTTCGGCCTGGGACAGCAGGTCGGCGGCGACGTAGGCGGCATTGGCGCCGGCGTCGGCGATCACCAGCACCTCGGAGGGGCCGGCCGGCATGTCGATGGCTGCCGCCCCACCCTGCGCCACCTGGCGCTTGGCCTCGTCCACGTAGCTGTTGCCCGGGCCGAAGATCTTGTCGACCTTCGGCACGCTGGCGGTGCCGTAGGCCATCGCCGCGACCGCCTGTGCACCGCCGAGCTTGAACACGCGGTCCACGCCGGCCAGTCGCGCGGCCACCAGCACCGCGGGGTCCGCCGTGCCATCGGCGCGGGGCGGGGTGCACAGGATGACCTGGCGGCAACCGGCCAGCGCCGCGGGAACGCACAGCATCAACGCGGTGGAGGGCAGCGGCGCGCTGCCGGCCGGCACGTACAGTCCCACCCGCGGGACCGGCCGGACGATGCGCTCGCAGACCACGCCCGGCGCGGTCTCCACCCGGTAGCCCTGGCTCATGCCAGCGCGGTGGAAGGCCTCGATGCGCGCGGCGGCTTCCACCATGGCCCGGCGCAATTCCGGCGCCACGGCTGCCTCGGCCGCCGCGAACTCCGCTGCGGTCACCTCGAAGCGTGGCAGTTCGACCCTGTCGAAGCGCGCGGTCAACTCGCGCAGGGCGTCATCGCCTCGCGTGCGCACTGCATCGATAACGGCGGCCACGGCCTGGCGGGTGGCCTCGGCCACCACCTGCACCGGCCGCGTAAGCACGCCGGCACGCGCAGCCTCGTCCAGCGCCGACCACTGCAGCCGGTTCCAGGCCGGCGACGCGGGGATGTCCTGCACGGCGCTCATGCCAGCGACCTCTCCACGCCCAGCACCATCAGCTGGCGTGCACCTGCCCGCTCCAGCTCTTCCAGCTGCTGCCAGCTGACCGCCCCCTCGTGCATCGCCTGCAGCGACAGCGCGCCATTGGCCCCGGGCAGCTGCACCAGCGGGCCGGCGCCGGCCAGCAGCCGCTCGAGCGCCGGCAGCGATTCGCGGTCGGCATTGAACATCAGCAGCTTGCGCTCACGCACCTGCAGCACGCCGTCCATGCGCCGCAACAGCATCTGGGCCAGGCCGGCGCGTGCGTCATCGAAGCCGCTGGCCGGACCGGCCAGCACCGCCTCGCTGTCCAGCAGCGTTTCCACCGGCTTGAGCTGGTTGGCGGCGAGCGTCGCGCCGCTGGATACCAGGTCGCAGATCAGCTCCGCGGTACCCAGCCGCGGCGCAATCTCCACCGAGCCGGAAAGTTCCACCACCTGCGCGTCGATGGCCTGGGCCTGCAACCAGCCGGCGAGGATGGCCGGATAACTGGTGGCGATGCGCAGGCCGCGGTCGCGCAGCTGCTGCGGTCCGCTCCACTCCCACTCTTCCGGCACCGCCAGCATCAGCCGGCACTGGCCGAAACCCAGCCCGCGCAGCTCGCGGAACGCCGGCGCCAGGCCCAGGCGCGCGCGCGCGCCCGCCTGCTCGTCGAGTTCGTTGCGCCCGACCACGCCCAGGTCGCAGACGCCATCGGCGATCAGGCCGGGGATGTCGTCGTCGCGGACCAGCAACAGGTCCACGGGCAGGGATTCGCCGTAGCAGAACAGCTTGTCGCGGCTCTCGCGCCAGCTCAGGCCGCAGGCGGCCAGGAGCTTGCGCGCGGGCTCGGCGAGGCGGCCGCTCTTCTGGATGGCGATGCGCAGGCGGTCGCGGGTGGCCGCGCCCAGGGGGGGACTCATGGGAAGGTTCTCTCGCTGCGGGAGGGGCGCAGAGCAACGGCCTGCGCATAGCCACCGGCGCCGCGCTCCAGGGTGCGCGCGACCCGGCCGATGGTGGTGACACTCACGCCGGTGAGCTCGTGGATCTCGCGATACGGGATGCCCTGCCCGAGCAACGGCACCACGTGCCAGCGATCGGTCATGGCTTCCAGTTCGGCCGGGGTGCACAGGTCCAGAAGAAAGGCGCGGACGGCATCCGGATCACCCAGCCGCGCGAACACCGCCGCCAGATCGGCCAGCCGCGCCGCGAAATCCTCGTCATTGCCCTTGCCGCGCCGCTTCATCCCGGACCAATGTATTAACGTGTTAGCACATTAGAACGCGTAACGTGGGCGAGGTCAACCCGCGCCGCGTGCGATGCACCGCGCCGGGACCACCTGACGGGGCCCGCGGCACCGCTGTGTTGCAGCAGCACGGCGGCTTGCGCGGCCCCGGCCGGAAACGATCACGTGAGGGAGGCACCGCGCCGACAGCGGATCACGATCCTGCGGAACAAAGGGTGGCGCCCGGTCGGACGACTGCAACGCCGCCCCCGCCTGGCAGGTGGCTTCCCCCGCAGGCACCACGTCCCAGACTTCCCACGCGCAGCCGGCGCGTCCATGGGCGCACCATGAAAATGTCGAGACTGCGCGGACTGCACCCGATATGCCGCGTGTAGCCCGACGCAGGCATTCTCCAGGATTGCCCCGCTCCGACGCGGGGGTCAGTGCGCCCAGGCGGCGCTTCAGGCCCGGCCCATCAGCGGCGCCGGGCCTGTCGCGCTCAGTCCGGAGACGCCAGCAACGCGCCCGATGCCACCAGCGCCACCATCGTCGCGACCTCGCCGTCCATCGCCCGGTCACGGTCCAGGAAGGGCACGGCCTGGCGGATGCGTGCATGGGCGCGGGCCACGGCTGTCCCCGGATGGAACGCATCGGATTCGGCAAGCTGGATCCGCAACGCCTCGACCTCCGCCAGGAACCGGTCGCGGCCGGATGCCTCGCCCGCCGGACCGCCCTGCACTTTCGATGCGAACGCCCGGGCGTCGGTGCGGCGGGCAAGCGCCCGGGCGGCATTGATCATGTCGCGACGCAGGTCCAGCGCCTGGGCGGCGGTGTACAGCTCCAGCGCCAGCACCTTGCCCAGGTCCTCGACCATGGCCAGCACGTGGCGGGCCTCGTTGGCACCCATGGAAACATGGTCCTCGGCATTGGCGCTGGTGGGCACCGAGAACACCGAGGCCGGATGCGCACGGCTGGCCAGGTCGTTGACGATGGCCGCCGCGGTGTACTGCACGATCATGTGGCCGGACTCGGTGCCGTCCTCGTTGCCGATCAGGAACGCCGGCAGGCCGTCGTTCGTGGCCGGGTCGACCAGCTTGTTGAGCCGGCGCTCGGAGATCGAGGCCACCGTCGGGATCGCGGCCTTGAGGTAGCTCAGCACCAGCGCCAGCGGCATGCCGTGGAAGTGGCCGGCGGAGATCACCTGCTCCTCCACGTGCGCCGCATCGGCCTTGTCCGGGAACACCAGCGGGTTGTCGGTGACCGCGTTGAGCTCGATCTCCAGCACCCGCGCGGCCTGCGCGGCCGCATCGCGCACCGCGCCATGCACCTGCGGGATACAGCGCAGCGAGTAGCTGTCCTGCGGCTGGTGCTTCTTGCCGCCGCGGAACGGCAGGAAGCGCTGGTAGAACTTTTCGCGCCCATGGCGCTGGTCGGCCGGCACCCAGGCCCAGCCGATGTCGAAGCGCAGTTCGCGCGACTCTTCCGTGTCCCAGCTCGACGGCAGCCACGGCCGGAACCGCGGCACCAGGTGGTACGGGATATCGGCCAGGGTCGAGCCGGACAGCAACCGGCGCAGGTTGGCCGCGACCCGGACCTGGCCCGGATGCGGACGCAGCGCGTGCACCTCTTCGGCGAATGCACCCAAGCGACCGGCGAAGGCGTCGATGGTCATGGCCGCGGCGAGGTCGGCCGTATCCAGCATCTGCTCCAAGCGGTGCAGTGCGAGCACGCCCATGGCCAGCATCTGCGCGGTGCCGTTGTTCAGCGCGAGGCCTTCCTTGTACGACAGCGACACCGGCTCCAGGCCCGCACGACGCAACGCCTCGGCACCGGGCATGCGCTGGCCGCCGAGGAAGGCTTCGCCGCCGCCCAGCAGGACGATGGCCAGGTGCGACAGCGGCGCCAGGTCGCCGGAGGCGCCGACCGAGCCCAGCTGCGGCACCACCGGCACGATGCCGGCGTTGAGCATGGCCGCGAGGGCTTCCAGGGTCTGCACGCGGATACCGGAGTGCCCCTTGAGCAGGGTATTGATGCGGATGCACAGCATCGCCCGGACCACGTCGGCCGCCATGGGCTCGCCCACGCACACGGCATGGGTGACGATCAGGTTGCGCTGCAGCTCCTCGTGCAGCGAGCGCCCGGACGCGGTCGCACCTGGAAGCTCGTCGCGCAGTGGATGTGCGCCCAGCAGCTTGTCGGCGTTGCTGCCAAAGCCGGTAGACACGCCATAGATCGGCTCCTCCCGGCGCACCTGCTCCGCGAGGAAGTCCGCCGCGCGCGCCACCGCCTGGAGTGCGCAGGGATCCAGCGCCACCTGCGCGCCATGGGCCACGGCCACCAGCTGGCCGCGGGTCAGGGATTGTCCGTCGAGACGGATCGTCGTCATGCGCCTGCCTGTTGCGTTGTGCGGTACGGAGGGCGCCGGCGTGCGCGGCGCCCGTGTGCGCCAGCCCGCAGTGGCGGGCCGGGCGGATGGCTCAGCGCCCCGCCAGGGCGCGGGCCTGTTCCAGCTCGACCGTGAGGGTTTCGGCGAGCTCCTCGCGGGGCACGTCGAACTGCTGCTCGCGCACCAGGTCCTTGACCGCGACCACGCCGCGCGCCAGCTCGTCCGGGCCGGCCAGCACCACGAACCGGATGCCGGCGCGCGAGGCGTACTGGAACTGCTTGCCGACCTTGCGCGGCTCCATCTGCACCTCGGTGTTGATCCCGCCCAGGCGCAGGTGGCGGGCGATGTCCAACGCGTCGGCCAGCTGGTTCTCGTCCATCAAGGCCACCATCGCCTGGACGCTGCTCTCGGCGATGCCGGCGATCAGGCCCGCCTCGCGCAGCTGCCAGAACAGCCGGCTCAGGCCGATGGAAATGCCCACGCCCGGCAGCCTGGACTTGGTGTAATGGCTGGCCAGGTCTTCGTAGCGGCCGCCGGAACAGATCGAGCCGATGCCGGGGTGTTCGACCAGCTGGGTCTCGTAAACGGTGCCGGTATAGTAGTCCAGGCCACGGGCAATGGAGAAGTTCAGGCAGTAGGCCGACTCGGGCACGCCCAGGGCGCGCACCAGCTGCAGTACCTCGCGCAGTTCGCTCGCGCCGGTACGCAACGCCTCGCCAGCGCCCTCACCGGCTTCGGCCAGTACCGCGTCGATGCGCGCCAGGGCGTCGTCGTGCGAACTGGAGCGCATTTCCACGAAGGCCAGGATGCGGTCCACAGCTGGCGCAGGCAGGCCGAAGTCCGGACCGGTGAGGGTCTGGCGCACATAGTCGGCGCCGCGCTTGTCGATCTTGTCGACCTCCCGCAGCACCAGCGCCTGCTGCTGCGGGTCGGCCACGCCCTGGGCCTCGAAGAAGCCACGCATCAGCTTGCGGTTGTTGAGCTGCACCCGGAACGCGCCGATGCCCAGCTCGGAGAACACCGAGTGGATCACCGCCAGCACCTCGGCGTCGTAGCGGATACTCAGCGAGTCCTTGCCGATGACGTCGATGTCGCACTGGTAGAACTCGCGGAAACGGCCGCGCTGGGCGCGCTCGCCACGGTACACGCGCTGCATCTGGTAACGGCGGAACGGGAAGCTCAGCTCGTGCTCGTGCTCGGCCACGTAGCGCGCCAGCGGCACGGTCAGGTCGAAGCGCAGCGCCAGCTCCGGCAGCCCGCCGGCGGTGCCCTCGGCGGCGGCGTTGGCCAGCGCCCCGGTGGACTGGACGAAGTACACCTGCCGCTCGGTCTCGCCGCCGGACTTGGTCAGCAGCACGTCGGAGAGCTCGAATACCGGGGTCTCCACCGGCAGGAACCCGAAGCGCTCGTAGTTGCGGCGGATGACGTCGAGCATGCGCTGGAAGGCGATCTGCTCGCGCGGCAGCAGCTCCATGACGCCGGGCGGGGTACGGGGCCTGATCAAGCGGAAAACTCCTGCAACTGGGGCACGGACGGGGACGGGAGATTCTACCGCGGCGGGCGCCGCTGACGGCACGCGGAAGCCCCCCGGGCTATCATGTGCGCACTCCCGATCGCGTCAATCCCAATGGCCTGGCCTCCCTTCGACAGCCCCTGCCTGACCCCGCCGCCGGATGATTCCGGGCTGCTCGGCTCGTGCGCGCATTGCCAGGTCCGGCACCTGGCCGTCTGTTCGGTGCTGACCCACGAGGAGATGCATGCCCTGGACGCGGAGGCCAGCACCCAGCTGCTGGGCCCCTCGGCGGTACTGGCACGGCAGGGGGACCCGCGCCGCCATGTGTTCACCGTGGTGCGCGGCGCGTTGCGTCTGGTACGCCTGGCGGCCGATGGCCGCCGCCAGGTCGCGGGCTTCGCGATGCCGGGCGACTTCGTCGGCCTCAGCGGTTCGCCCACCTATTCGCATGACGTCGAGGCCCTCGGCGAGACCGAGCTCTGCCGCTTCGGCACCGAGGCGATGCAGCGTCTGGGCACGCGGTATCCGCAGCTGCGCGAGAAGCTGCTGGAACGCGCATGCATCGAACTGGATTCAGCCCGCGACCAGATGATGGCGCTGGCGCGGATGAACCCCACCGAGCGCATGGCGGACTTCCTGCTCAAGCTGGCCGCGCGCGAAGCGCGCCTCGGCAACCCCGGCCCGTTGGTGTCGCTGCCGATGCCGCGCGCGGACATCGCCGACCACCTCGGCCTGACCGTGGAGACGGTGAGCCGTTGTCTCGCCACCCTGCGCACCCGCGGCCTGATCGCCGTGCCGGAAACCTACCGGATCGAGGTGCGTGACTTCGCCGGACTGGAAGCGCTGCGCGCCGCCTGAGGCCCGCCAGGACGAAGCGTCCGGCCGCGCCATGCGTCACAGCCGCGGCGTCGACCACGAAAACGTGGCCGGCGGCATCATCCGCCGCCGCCCAACGTCACCTGCATCCGCCGGACGGCCGGCAATGCACGCGGCCGGACCCACTGCCGGCAGCATGAAACGCCGCGCCCGGCGATCCCGGCGCCACCCGTTTGTCGCCGTCGGCGGCTCGGCCGGCGCGACAGGCTTCCCCGATGCGTGCCCGGGTCTCGGCGGATACCGGCCACGTGCGGTGTCCTGCGCGCATCCAACCCTGGGGCCATCGCCCATGGATGACCCGGGCCTCAAACGCAAAGAGCGGGCCGAAGCCCGCTCTTTGCCGGAACCGCGTGGTGTGGCGGATTACTCCGTCACGCCCTCGCCTTCCTCGACGGCCTTGATCGACAGGCGGATGCGGCCCTGCTTGTCGACTTCCAGCACCTTGACCTTCACCAGGTCGCCCTCCTTCAGGGCGTCGCTGACCTTCTCGACGCGGTCGTTGGAGATCTGCGACACGTGCACCAGTCCGTCCTTGCCCGGCAGGATGGTCACGAAGGCACCGAAGTCCATGATCTTGGCGACCTTGCCCTCGTAGATCCGGCCCGGCTCCACGTCCGAGGTGATCTGCTCGATGCGGGCCTTGGCGGCCTGGCCGGCGGCACCGTTGACCGAGGCGATGGTGATGGTGCCATCGTCCTGGATGTCGATCTGGGTGCCGGTTTCCTTGGTGATGGCCTGGATCACCGAACCGCCCTTGCCGATCACTTCGCGGATCTTGTCGGGGTGGATCTTGATGGTGATCAGGCGCGGCGCGAATTCGCTCAGCTCCTGGCGCGGGGCGGTCAGCGCATTGGCCATCTCGCCGAGGATGTGCAGTCGGCCGGCCTTCGCCTGCGACAGCGCCTGCTTCATGATCTCCTCGGTGATGCCCTCGATCTTGATGTCCATCTGCAGGGCGGTGACGCCGTCAGCGGTACCGGCCACCTTGAAGTCCATGTCGCCGAGG
>JBQGEI010000122.1:0-13549 GCA_052039535.1 Pseudoxanthomonas sp. | reverse complement strand
AGGATGTGCAGTCGGCCGGCCTTCGCCTGCGACAGCGCCTGCTTCATGATCTCCTCGGTGATGCCCTCGATCTTGATGTCCATCTGCAGGGCGGTGACGCCGTCAGCGGTACCGGCCACCTTGAAGTCCATGTCGCCGAGGTGGTCCTCGTCGCCCAGGATGTCCGACAGCACGACGAACTCGTCGCCTTCCTTCACCAGGCCCATGGCGATGCCCGCCACCGGCGCCTTGATCGGCACGCCGGCATCCATCAGCGCCAGCGAGCTGCCGCAGACCGAGGCCATCGACGAGGAACCGTTGGATTCGGTGATCTCCGAGACCACGCGGATGGTGTACGGGAATGCCTCGATGGTCGGCATCACCGCCAGCACGCCGCGCTTGGCGAGGCGGCCGTGGCCGATCTCGCGGCGCTTCGGGCCCATCATGCGGCCCGCTTCACCCACCGAGTACGGGGGGAAGTTGTAGTGGAACAGGAAGTGGTCCTTGTACTCGCCGGAGACCGCGTCGATGACCTGGCCATCGCGCGCGGTGCCCAGGGTCACGGCCACGATCGCCTGGGTCTCGCCACGGGTGAACAGCGCCGAGCCGTGCACGCGGGGCAGCACGCTGACCTGGGAGCTGATCGGACGGACCTGGTCCAGCGCACGGCCGTCAATACGCACCTTGGTCTTGAGGACCGAGCTGCGCATCGTCTGGTACTCCTGCTCGCTGAACTCCTTGGACAGGTCGCCGGAGTTCCAGGCATGGGTCTCGGCCTGCGGCGCAAGTGCGGCCAGGACGGCCTTCTTCAGGCTGGAGATCGCGTCACGGCGCTCGAGCTTGTCACGCACCTGGAACGCACCGGCCAGGCTCTCGCCCACGGCGTTGCGCAGGGCCGAGACCAGGCCTTCGTTCTTGGCCGGCGGCTGCCAGTCCCACTTCGGCTTGCCGGCTTCGGCGACCAGCTCGTTGATCACCGAGATGACCTTCTGCATCTCGCGGTGGCCGAACATGACCGCGCCGAGCATCACGTCCTCGGACAGCTCGGCGGCTTCGGATTCCACCATGAGCACGGCGTTGGAGGTACCGGCGACCACCAGCTCCAGCTGCGAGGACTTCAGCTCGCTCACGGTCGGGTTGAGCACGTACTCGCCGTTGATGTAGCCGACCTTGGCGGCACCGATCGGGCCGTTGAACGGGGCGCCGGTCAGGGCGACGGCGGCCGAGGCGCCGATCAGCGCGGGGATGTCACCGTCGATCTCCGGGTTCAGCGACATCACCGTGGCGATGACCTGGACCTCGTTGCGGAACTCCTCCGGGAACAGCGGGCGCAGCGGCCGGTCGATCAGGCGCGAAATCAGCGTTTCCTTCTCGGTCGCACGTCCCTCGCGCTTGAAGAAGCCACCCGGGATGCGGCCGCCGGCGTAGAACTTCTCCTGGTAATCCACGGTGAGCGGGAAGAAGTCCTGGCCCTCGCGCGCGTTCTTGGCGGCGACGGCGCTGACCAACAGCACGGTGTCATCGAACTTGACGATGACGGCGCCGCCGGCCTGGCGGGCGATCTCGCCGGTCTCCAGGGTGACCTGGTGCTTGCCGTACTGGAAGGTTTTGGTGATTTTTGCCACGTTGATTCCTTGGAGGATCTGCTTGCGATTGACCGGCGACGGCCCTTGCCGCCGCGGGGTGGCCGGAAAGCCCGGCCGGCTTGCGGGTGTTGCGTCCCGGAGCGCCGGGAATGGCGCCGGCGCTGGATTGCCGGTGCCCAAATGCAAACCGCGGCGCATTTCTGCGCCGCGGCGGGAGGTTACATCAGCGACGCAGGCCCAGCTTCTCGATCAGGCTCTTGTAGCGCTCGTTGTCCTTGCGCTTGAGGTAGTCGAGCAGGCTGCGGCGGCGGTTGACCAGTTGCAGCAGGCCGCGGCGGCTGTGGTGGTCCTTCTTGTGGATCTTGAAGTGCTCGGTCAGCTGCTCGATGCGGGCGGTCAGCAGCGCGACCTGGACTTCCGGCGAGCCGGTGTCGTTGGTGCCGCGCGCGTTGTCGGCGATAACCTTCTGGGTGTCGATGGACATGGAGTGTTCTCTTGGATGCGAGGCTGGCAGGAACGCGCTGGTGCGCACCGCCTGGCCCGCCGCTTGCGGAAGGCCGTCCGGAGATTCCGGGACGGAAGGCTTTGCCTTGGAAAAAAGGCGCGCGAATTGTACCTCCGGCGCCGGGTCCGGACAAGGCGCGGCTGGGCCGCCGGCTCAGGCGACCGCGAAGCTGAACAGGCGCTGGGGAGACAGCAGCCCGTCGGCCGCCACCTGCCCGAGGCCCAGCGCCCGGCCGTCAGGCCCGAACAGGGCCACCGGTTCGGCCGGCGGCCACGGCCCGTGCTGGCGCTGGCCCATCCCGAGGCGACGGGCCTGGCTGGCATCCAGGTCGACGCGCGGGAATCCCGCCATGCCCGCCTCCAGTGGCAGCAGGCAGGCATCCAGCGCCGGCTCGCCGCCCTGCGCGGCAATGGCCTCCAGCTGCTCCAGCGGATACATGACCGGAGCGGTGAAGGGCTCGACCCACAGCCGGCGCAGACTGGCGATGTGGGCGCCGCAGCCGAGCAGTTCGCCCAGGTCACGTGCCAGGCTGCGGATGTACGTCCCCGAGCCGCAGGTCACGCGGACGTCCAGGCGCTCAGGCGACAGGTCGAGCAGCTCGATGCGGTGGACCCGCACCTGCCGGACCGGTGCCTCGATCACCTCGCCCCGCCGCGCGCGCGCATAGAGCGGTTCGCCCCCCTGCTTGAGCGCCGAGTAGACCGGGGCGCGCTGCTGCAGCGTCCCGGTGAACCGCGCCAGGGCAGCTTCCACCGCCGGTCGGTCCAGGGGCGGCACCGCGCGCTCGCGCAGCACCTGGCCATCGGCGTCGTCGGTATCGGTGGTGGCGCCCAGGACGATCCCGGCGTCGTAGGCCTTGTCCGCACCCAGCAGCAGTCCAGCGAGCTTGGTCGCCTCGCCGAAGCACAGCGGCAGCAGGCCGGTCGCCAGCGGATCCAGGCTGCCGGTGTGCCCGCCCTTCTCCGCCCGGAACAGGCGGCGCGCCGCCTGCAGCGCGGCGTTGGAACTCATGCCCGCCGGCTTGTCCAGCAACAGGATGCTGTCCAGCGGGCGGAACCGGATCTTGGGACGGCTCATGGCTTGGAGAACGTCGGCGGCGGCTCGACAACGGCCCCGGGATGGGGCCTGGGCGACACCGGCCACACGGTGGGCGGCGGGAAGGTCACTCGTCCGACGGCAGCGGCGGGTTTTCCTTCAGCAGCGTCTCGATGCGCTCGCCGCGGTCCACCGAGTCGTCGTAGTGGAAATGCAGTTCCGGAACATGCCGCAGCTTGATCCGGCGCGCCAGCTCCATGCGCAGCGCGTACGCGATCTCCTTGAGGCCCTTGACCGCCTCGGCCGAACGCTCCGGCATCAGCGCGGTCACGAACACCTTGGCGTGGGCCAGGTCACGGGTGACCTCCACGTCGGACACGCTCACCGACGGCAGGCCGTGCTCGCGCACGGCTTCGTGCACCAGCGTGCCGAGCTCGCGGCGCAACTGCGCCGAAACCCGGTCGGTGCGATGGAACGATTTGGTCGGCATCTGCGGACTCCTCGCCGGGCCCGGCCCGGTCTTGTTCTGCATTCAGGCCGTGGTGGCCCGGAAACGGCAGGACGGCCACGAAGGCCGTCCCGGCGTAGCGCAGGCACCGCACGCCGCACGCTCGGCGGCGCCGGTACCGGCAGGTCACAGCGTGCGCTGGACCTCGATGCGCTCGAAGCACTCGATCTGGTCGCCCGGCTTGACGTCGTTGTACTCCTTGACGCCAATGCCGCACTCGGTGCCGTTGCGCACTTCGTCCACGTTCTCCTTGAAGCGGCGCAGAGATTCCAGCTCGCCCTCGAAGATGACGGTGTTGTCGCGCAACACGCGGATCGGCTTGTTCCGCTTCACCACGCCCTCCACGATCATGCAGCCGGCAACCGCGCCGAACTTGGAGCTGCGGAACACCTCGCGCACCTGGGCGATGCCGATGATCTCCTCGCGGATCTCCACGCCCAGCATGCCCGACGCCACCTGCTTCACCTGGTCGATCACGTCGTAGATGATCGAGAAGTAGCGCAGGTCCACGCCATTGGCCTCGATGATCCTGCGCGCCGAGGCATCGGCACGGACGTTGAAGCCGATGACGGTGGCCTTGGTCGTGACCGCCACGTTGGCATCCGACTCGGTGATGCCGCCCACGCCGGAGCTGATCACGTTGATCCGGATCTCGTCGTTGGACAGCGCGGTGAGCGACTGCTTGAGCGCCTCCACCGAGCCCTGGACGTCGGCCTTGACCAGCAGGTTGAGGACCTGCTGGCCCTCGCCCTTGCCCATCTGGGCCATGATGTCTTCCATGCGGTTGCCCGCGGCCTGCACCAGGCGCGATTCGCGACGCTTGGCATCACGCTGCTGAGCGACGTCCTTGGCCAGGCGCTCGTCCTTGACCACGACAAAGTCGTCGCCGGCGTCCGGCACGCCGGACAGGCCCAGGACCTGCACCGGGATCGACGGACCGGCCGAGTTCGGCTGCGCGCCGGTCTCGTCGAACAGCGCACGGACGCGGCCGTACTGAACGCCGCAGACCAGGTAGTCGCCCTTCTTGAGCATGCCCTGCTGGACCAGCACGGTGGCCACCGGGCCACGACCCTTGTCCAGCGCCGATTCGATGACCACGCCGCTGGCGGTGCCCTCGGGAACCGCGCGCAGCTCCAGCAGCTCGGCCTGCAGCGAGATCGCATCCAGCAGGTCGTCCACGCCGATACCGGTCTTGGCCGACAGCTCGACCATCTGGGTATCGCCACCGAAGTCCTCGGCCACGACCTGCTCGTTCAGCAGCTCGTTCTTGACCCGCATCGGGTCGGCGCTGGACTTGTCGATCTTGTTGATCGCCACGATCAGCGGCACGCCGGCGGCACGCGCGTGCTGGATGGCTTCCTTGGTCTGGGGCATGACGCCGTCGTCGGCCGCCACTACCAGGATCACGATGTCGGTCAGCTTGGCGCCGCGGGCGCGCATCGAGGTAAAGGCCGCGTGGCCGGGGGTGTCGAGGAAGCTGATGACGCCCTTGTCGGTCTCGACGTGATACGCACCGATGTGCTGGGTGATGCCGCCGGCCTCGCCCGTGGCGACCTTGGTGCGGCGGATGTAGTCCAGCAGCGAGGTCTTGCCGTGGTCGACATGGCCCATGATGGTGACCACCGGCGGACGCGGAGCGGTGTCGCCCTGCGCGCGCTCGACATGGGCCATCAGCTCGGTCTCGGCATCGCCGCTGTCGGCGCGCACCGGCTTGTGGCCCAGTTCCTCGGTGACTAAGGCCGCGGTGTCGTGGTCGATGCTCTGGGTGATGGTAGCCATCACGCCCATCTTGAACAGCGCCTTGACCACGTCGCCGCCCTTCAGCGCGAGCTTCTGCGCCAGGTCGGCCACGGTGATCGTCTCGCCGATGGCGACCTCGCGCACCACCGGCGCGGTCGGACGCTCGAAGCCGCCGACGCCGCCGTTGTTGCCCCCGCCGCCGCGGGTGTCCTGCCGGCGCTGCGGCTTGCCGCGGCCGCCCGGACGGGCGCTGGAACGCCGCGCGCGGTCGGCGGCCGACAGGTGCAGCTGGCCGGCGAAGCGGCTGGTGTTCTCGTCGTCCTCGACGCCCGCGACCATCACGTGCGAGCCGCGGTTCTTGTGCTTGGGGCCGGCGCGGCTGTCGTCGACCGCCGGGCGGGCCGGCGGCCGGGCCGGGCGCGCCGCAGCCGCGTCGGCGGCCGGCGCGGCGTCCGCACCCTTCAGGCGCGCCTCCTCGGCCGTGCGCTCTTCTTCCAGGCGCTGGCGACCGGCCTCTTCCTCCTGGCGCCTGCGCTCGGCTTCCTCGGCACGCTGGCGGTCGATCTCGGCCAGGCGCTGCTGTTCGGCCAGGTTGCGCTGGCGCGACTCCTCGAGCTTGCGCAGCACCTCGGCGCGTTCGTCGTCGACCGGGCCGTCGGCTGCCGGGGCGTCCGGACCCTTGACGTAGGTGCGCTTCTGGCGGACTTCCACGGCCACGGTGGTCTTGCTGCGACCCCCGCCCACGGTGAGTTCCTGGACCTTGCGGCGCGCCAGGGTGATCTTCTTGGGCGCAGCAATTTCCTCGGCCTGCGCCTCGCCCTTGCCATGGGTACGGCGAAGGAAGCCGAGCAGCTTGATCTTCTCGGCGCTGGTCACGACCTGGTCGGGACCGCTGAACTTCATGCCGGCCTCGGCCAGCTGCTCCAGCAGCTTCTCGACCGGGGTGTTGACCAGCTCGGCAAGCTTGCGGATGGTGGTTTGCTGCGACATTCGGATCCTATGCTCTTTGTGGCGCCCCCTCGCCAGTAAGAGCAAGGGAAGCGCGGATTCTAAGCCCTGGCGGGTGCAGGGCGGTGTTCATCGCCGGCTCATGCCGCGCGCTCCGGATGGTTCGGCCTGGCGGTCATTCGCCGCGCTCCAGGCGGGCAATCTCCTCGGCACGGGCGGCCAGGATCAGCGCCGCCGCGCGGGCTTCATCCAGGCCCTCGATGCCGAACTCGACCACCTCGTCGGCGGCCAGGTCGGACAGGTCCTCGGAGGTACGCACGCCGTGGGCGGCCAGGGCGAAGGCGGTGTCCTCGTCCATGCCCTCCAGCGCCAGCAGGTCCTCGGCCGGGGCGTCCTCGCCGGCCTGCTCCTCGACCGCCAGGGCGTCGTTGAGAAGTGCGTCGCGGGCGCGGGCACGCAGTTCCTCGACGATGTCCTCGTCGAAGCCTTCCACCGCCAGCAGTTCGCCGACCGGAACGTAGGCGATCTCCTCGACGGTGCTGAAGCCCTCGGACACCAGGATGCCGGCGATCTCCTCGTCCACTTCCAGCTTGTCCATGAACAGCTGGCGGGCCACGGCCTGCTCGGCCTCGGACTTGGCGGTGACCTGGTCCTGGGTCATCACGTTGAGCTGCCAGCCGGTCAGGCGGCTGGCCAGGCGCACGTTCTGGCCGCCCTTGCCGATGGCCTGGGCCAGGCGATCCTCGGCCACGGCCAGGTCCATCGAGTGCTTCTCTTCATCGACGATGATCGACTGCACCTCGGCCGGCGCCATCGCGTTGATGACGAAATTGGCCGGGTTGTCGTTCCACAGCACGATGTCCACGCGCTCGCCATTGAGCTCGTTGCTCACCGCCTGCACGCGCGAACCGCGCATGCCGATGCACGCGCCGATCGGATCGGTGCGGTTGTCGTGGGCAATGACTGCGATCTTGGCCCGGTCGCCCGGGTCGCGGGCGCAGGCCTTGATCTCGACCAGGCCCTGGCCGACTTCCGGCACCTCGAGCTTGAACAGCTCGATCATGAATTCCGGCGCGCCGCGGCTGATGAACAGCTGCGGGCCACGGGGCTCGCTGCGCACTTCGTACAGGTAGCCGCGGACGCGGTCGCCGGCGCGCAGGACATCGCGCGGGATACCGCGGTCCTTGGGGATGAAGGCTTCGGCATTGCCGCCGAGGTCCACGTAGATGTTGCCGCGCTCGGCACGCTTGACCACGCCGGTCACCAGCTCGCCCACGCGATCCTTCCACGCGTCCACGACCTGCTGACGCTCGGCCTCGCGCACGCGCTGCACGATAACCTGCTTGGCGGCCTGGGCGGCGATCCGGCCGAACTCCGGGTTCTCGATCTGCTCTTCGATGTAGTCGCCGACTTCCACGCCGTCGGCCTCGTCCACCGCGTCCATCATGCGGATCTGGCGGTCGGGCGACTCCATGACGACGTCGTCGGCCACCACCTCCCAGCGACGGAAGGTCTCGTAGCTGCCGTCCTTGCGGTCGATCGCCACGCGGGCCAGCACGTCCTGGTCGATGTAGCGCTTCTTGGCCGCCGAGGCCAGCGCGGCTTCCAGCGCCTCGAAGATCACCTCGCGCGGCACGCCCTTCTCGTTGGCGACCGCGTCAACTACCAGCAGAAGTTCCTTGCTCATCTATTTACTCCGCGTGCGGCTTTCCAGCCGCCGGCTTGTTGGAGGGTTGCTTGCCAGAATTCATGCCCTTGCCGGGCTTCTTGCCGGGCGCCAGCCCAAGTGCTTCCCAGTCGGGCACCAGGCGCGCCTTGTCGATGTTGTCCAGGGCCGCGGTGAACTCTCCGCCATCCAGCGCGAACACGACCTGCCCGTCGGCGACGCGCAGGATCGTGCCTTGCAGGCGGCGACGGCCATCCTGGGGCAACTTCAGGCCGACCTTGGCCTGCTGCCCGATGAATCGTGAAAAATGCTCGCCGCTGAAAAGCGGACGGTCCAGGCCCGGCGAGGAAACCTCGAGCGTGTAGTTGCCACTGATCGGGTCGGCCACGTCCAGCTGCGCCGACACTTCGCGGCTGACCGCCTCGCAGTCCTCGATGGTGACGGTGCGCGCGGGCTGTCCATCCGCCTCGGCGGGGACATCGATATACAGGCGCAACGTGGCCCCGCCGGGGGCCGGCAGGTATTCCACGCCCAGCAACTCCACGCCCAGCGACTCGACGGTCGGGGCCAGCAGCTGGACGATTTCGCTGGTCTTCTCGCTCATCTTCGGCGGCAAACTCCAACGCGGTTGACGGAGGACACGGTCAGCGGACCGCGTAAACGACAAGAGGCCCTTCCGGGCCTCTTGTGCTTGAGAGCCCTGTCGGGCTTCTCATCCGATGGTGCTGGAATCGGCGCAACAGCGGGAACAAGCGCTGTTGCAAGCCCAGTCTTGAGGATCCGGAATCCCGTGAGGGACGACGCACAACCTCGAAACATGGTAGCGGGGGCAGGATTTGAACCTGCGACCTTCGGGTTATGAGCCCGACGAGCTGCCAGACTGCTCCACCCCGCAGCAGAAGCGGAATTATGCGGGCATTTTCGCTTTTATGCAAGCCTGCCGGCGCCTTCCGAAGCGCGACCCCGTGTTGGCGGCCTGCTCCCCAGAACCCGTCGAGGCGTTCCGGAACAGGCGCAAGTGTACATGATCCGGATAACTGAATGGGGATTTTTTGCATCGATCCGGTCAAGGAACACCATGCGGCCACGCACGGCACCACACATCCACGAGGTGCATGCCCCTGAAACACGCAACCCCCGGGCGGGCCGGGGGTTGCGGGAGCGGAGCCTGCGCGGTGCCTTACATGAAAGCGCGCTGGCACCAGACCATGATCGGGTTCCAAGCCACGCCCAGCGCGAGCAGGCCGACGGAATTGACCCCAAGCACGAGACCCAGCACGCGGTCGTTGTGCGCGGCCAGGGGTGCGCCGGCCGGCTCGTCGAAATAAATCACCTTGATGATCCGCAGGTAGTAGAACGCACCGACCACGGCCGAGATCACGCCCAGCAGCGCCAGCCACAGCATGCCACCCTGCACCGCCGCGCCCAGCACCGCCAGCTTGGTCCAGAAGCCGAGGAACGGCGGCACGCCGGCAAGCGAGGCCATGACGAACAGCATTAGCAGCGCCATCCACGGGCTGCGGGCGGCCAGGCCCTTGAAGTCCTCGATGCTCTCCGCCTCGAAACCGCGTCGCGACAGCGCGATGATCAGCCCGAACGCGGCCGCGGACATGATGGCGTAGCCAATGGTGTAGAACAGCGCCGCCGCGTAGCCGCGCTCGTCGCCCCCGGCCATGCCCATCAGCAGGAAGCCGATGTGGGAGACGGTCGAGTACGCCAGCATCCGCTTGATGTTGGCCTGGGCGATGGCCATCAGGTTGCCGACCACCAGCGAGACCGCCGCCAGCCCGGCAAGCAGCCACTGCCACTCCGTCGACAGCGGGCCGACGCCGGTTTCCAGCAGGCGCCAGGCCATGCCGAACGCAGCGAGCTTGGGGGCGGTGCTGACGAACAGCGCCACCGGCGCGGTGGCGCCCTGGTACACGTCCGGCAACCACATGTGGAACGGGGCCGCACCCAGCTTGAAGGCAACGCCGGCGATCATGAACACCGTGCCGGTGAGAAGCAGCACGCGCTCGTCGCTGCCCTGGACCGAGGCGTTGATGCCCTCGAGCATGAGGGTGCCGGTGGCACCGTAGACCAGGGACATGCCATACAGCAGCAGGCCCGACGCCAGCGAGCCGAGCACGATGTACTTCATCGCCGCTTCGGTGGCACGCGGGTTGTCGCGGTCGGCCGCGACCAGCGCATAGGAGCTGAGCGCGAGCAGTTCCAGGCCGAGGTAGACCATCACCAGGCTGCCGGCCGACACCAGCATCATCATGCCCGCCGTCGCGAACAGCACCAGCACCGGCAGCTCGCCCTGGTAGAGGCTGCGCTCCCGCAGGTAGCTCCACCCATACACCAGGGTCAGGCCGCTCATCGCGACGATGGCGATCTTCATGACGTCGGCGGCGGTGTCGCGCACGAACATCCCGGACAGGACTTCGCCCTGCCCCCCCGTGCCGGTGGCCAGCATCGCCAGCACTACCACCAGGATCAGCACCGACAGGAAGTGGGTCCAGACCTTATGGCGGTTGCTGATGAACAGGTCGAGGATCAGCAGGGCGAACGCACCGCCGATCAGCACCAGTTCCGGCAGCAAAGGCACCAGCTCGGCGGCGGACGGCATCGCGAGGGACGTGGTCATCTTCGAAGAATCCTTACAGCTTGCTGGTGGCGATCTGGGTCGCCAGGTGCGCGATCGACGGTTCCATCAGGTCGGTCAGCGGCTTGGGCCACAGGCCGAACAGCAGGGTGCCGGCGGCGAACACGCCGAGCACCAGCACTTCGCGTGCGTTGATGTCCTTCAGCTCGGCGACGTGGGCGTTGCCCACCTCGCCGAAGAACACGCGGCGATAGAGCCACAACGTGTACGCGGCGGCGGTGATGAGCGTGGTCGCGGCCAGCAGAGCGATCACCGGGTGCTTCTGGAAGCTCGCCAGCACGATCATGAACTCGCCGACGAAGCCGCTGGTGCCCGGCAGGCCGGCGTTGGCCATGAAGAACAGCATCGAGAAGGTGGCAAACCACGGCATGACGTTGGCGACGCCGCCGTAGTCGGCGATGCGGCGCGAATGCATGCGGTCATACAGCACGCCGATGCAGGTGAACATCGCGCCGGACACGAAGCCGTGGGAGATCATCTGGACCATGGCACCCTGCAGGCCCAGGCGCGCCGCGTCGACCGAGCCGAAGTCGCGCACCAGGGTGAAGGCGATGAAGGTGCCGAGGGTGACGAAGCCCATGTGTGCGACCGAGGAGTACGCCACCAGCTTCTTCATGTCGTCCTGGACCAGCGCCACCAGGCCGACGTAGACCACCGCCACCAGCGACAGGGCGATCACCAGCCATGCCCATTCGTGGCCGGCGTCCGGGGTGATCGGCAGGTTGAAGCGCAGGAAACCGTAGCCACCGATCTTCAGCGCGATCGCCGCCAGGATCACCGAGCCGGCGGTGGGCGCCTCGACGTGCGCATCCGGCAGCCAGGTGTGGACCGGGAACATCGGCACCTTGACCGCGAAGGCGATCATGAAGGCGAAGAAGATCCAGGTCTGCTCGCGGGCGCTCAACGGCAGCGCGTAGAGGTCGGCCAGCTGGAAGCTGCCACCCTTCAGGTACAGGTACACCAGCGCCACCAGCATCAGCACCGAGCCGAGGAAGGTGTACAGGAAGAACTTCATCGCCGCGTAAATGCGACGCGGGCCGCCCCAGATGCCGATGATCAGGAACATCGGGATCAGCATGGCCTCGAAGAACACGTAGAACAGGATCGCGTCGGTGGCGGCGAAGATGCCGACCGTCACGCCTTCCAGGATCAGGAACGCCGCCACGTACTGGTTGACCCGCTTCTGGATCGCCTCCCACGCACCGATCAGCGCCAGTGGCGTGATCAGCGTGGTCAGCAGGATCAGGGCCACCGCGATGCCGTCGGCACCGAGGTTGTAGTGGATGTCATAGGCCGGGATCCAAGCATGGGTCTCGACGAACTGCAGCCCCGTCGCCGCATAGTCGAAGCCGGTCAGCAGGCCGATGCTCAACAGCAGCGTGAGCAGGGCCACGCCCAGCGCGGACCATCGGGCGGCCGCCGGGCGGTCGCCCAGCGCCAGCACCAGCGTACCGCCGAGGATCGGCAGCCAGATCAGGACACTCAACAGGTGGTTCGCCACGTCGTGTTCTTCCGTGCAGTCAGTTCATTGCCAGAAACGCATGAGCACGGCCAGTAGTGCGATAAGGCCGATGATCATGGCGAAGGCATAGTGGTAGAGGTAGCCGGACTGGGTGCGGCGCAGCAGCGCCGCGGCCAGGCCGATCACGCGGGCGCTGCCATTGACGAACACCCCGTCCACGATGTTGCTGTCGATCCAGCGCGAGACCCGGCCCAGCGCCAGGCCACCGCCGGCGAAGCCCTTGATCCACAGGTGGTCGAAGCCGTACTTCTCCTCCAGCACGCGGACCACCGGGTGCAGGGCCCGGCGCGCGCGCGCCGGCACGTCCGGCTTCCACAGGTACATCGCCGCGGCCAGCAGGAGCCCGCCCAGGGTCAGCCAGAACGCAGGCATCTGCATGCCGTGCAGCGCATAGGCGACCGGGCCGTGCCAGTACTCCCTGCCCACGGCCGCGACGGTATCGCGCGCCGGGTCCAGGAAATCGATCACGCCGGTGAAGAAGCCCACTTCCTGCCCCGGCACCGTCGCGGCGGCGTGTCCGCCACGCCAGTCGGTCCCGAACAGCATCGGACCGATGGTGAAGAAACCGATCACGATCGACGGGATCGCAAGCAGCACCAGCGGCAGGGTCACCACCCACGGCGACTCGTGCGGTTCATGGGCCCCGTGGTGGCCGTGGTCGTCATGTGCGTGGTGGTCATGCGCCCCCGCATCGTGGCCACCCTGCGCCTCGGCGTCGGTGTGCGCGGCCGCCCCGTGCGCCGGGCCCGCGGGGGCGTGGGCCTCGTGGTGGGCGTGCGCGTCGCGGAACCGCTCCTTGCCGTGGAAGGTCAGGAACAGCAGGCGGAAGCTGTAGAAGCTGGTCACGATCACGCCGCCCAGCACCGCCCAGTAGCCATAGGTCGCCACCCAGCTACCGCCGCCATGGGCATGGTGCGCGGCGGCCTCGATGATCGTGTCCTTGGAGTAGAAGCCGGACAGGAACGGGGTGCCGACCAGCGCCAGCGTGCCGATCACGCTGGTCCAGTAGGTCACCGGCATGTAGCGGCGCAGGCCGCCCATCTTGCGCATGTCCTGCTCGTGGTGCATGCCGATGATCACCGAGCCGGCCGCCAGGAACAGCAGCGCCTTGAAGAAGGCGTGGGTCATCAGGTGGAACACCGCCGCCGAGTAGGCCGACACGCCCAGGGCCACGGTCATGTAACCGAGCTGGGAGAGGGTCGAATATGCGACCACGCGCTTGATGTCGTTCTGCACGATGCCGATCAGGCCGGTGAAGAACGCCGTGGTCGCGCCGACGAACAGCACGAAATCCAGCGTCGCCTGGGTCAGTTCGAACAGCGGCGACATGCGGGCGACCATGAAGATGCCCGCGGTGACCATGGTCGCGGCGTGGATCAGCGCCGAGATCGGGGTCGGGCCCTCCATCGAGTC
>JBQGEI010000121.1:0-5124 GCA_052039535.1 Pseudoxanthomonas sp. | reverse complement strand
GAACATGCTCAGCGCCTCGGCCAGCGCCTCGCGCATCTCCAGGTCCAGGTGGTTGGTCGGCTCGTCCAGCAGCAGCACGTTGGGCTGCTGCCAGGCGATCAGCGCCAGCGCCAGGCGCGCGCGCTCGCCGCCGGAAAAGCCGTCCACCACCTCGAAGGCGCGGTCGCCGGGGAAATTCCACTTGCCGAGGAAATCGCGGAAGGCCTGGGTGGGCGAATCCGGCGACAGCTCGCGGAAGTGGTCGATCGGCGACTGGCCCTCGTGCAGCGACTCCACCGTGTGCTGGGCGAAATAGCCGATGCGCAGGTCCGGGTGCGCGCTGCGCTCGCCGGCCACCGGCGCCAGGTCACCGACCAGGGTGCGGACCAGGGTGGTCTTGCCGGCGCCGTTGGGGCCGAGCAGGCCGATGCGGTCGCCCGCTTCCAGTCCGAAGCCGACGTTGTCCAGGATCACCGCGTCCGGGCCGTAGCCGGCCTGCACGTCGTTGAGCCGGATCAGCGAGAACGGCAGCCGGTTGGGCGGCGCGAACTCGATCCGGAACTCGCGCTCGCTGCGCACCGCCTCGGTCCCGGCCAGCTTGGCCAGGCGCTTGATCCGGCTCTGCGCCTGCGCGGCCTTGGAGGCCTTGGCCTTGAAGCGGTCGATGAAGCTCTGCAGGTGCGCGCGCTCGGCCTGTTCCTTCTCGTGGGCGATCTGCTGCTGGCGCAGGTGCTCGGCGCGCTGGCGCTCGAAGTCGGTGTAGCCGCCCACGTACAGCTTCGCCCCGCCGCCGTGCAGGTGCAGGGTGTGGGTGGCGACGTTGTCCAGGAACTCGCGGTCGTGCGAGATCAGCAGCAGGGTGCCCGGGTACTTCAGCAGCCACTGCTCCAGCCAGTAGACCGCGTCCAGGTCCAGGTGGTTGGTCGGCTCGTCCAGCAACAGCAGGTCCGAGGGCATCATCAGCGCGCGGGCCAGGTTCAGGCGCACGCGCCAGCCGCCGGAGAACGAGGACACCGGGCGGTGGTGGGTGTCGGCCGGGAACCCCAGGCCGTGCAGCAGCTTGCCGGCGCGCGCCTCGGCGTCGTAGCCGTTGAGCTCGGCCAGCTTCTGGTGGGCCTCGGCCACCGCCTCCCAGTCCTCGCGGGCTTTGGCCTCCGCTTCGGCGCGGATGACCTTGGCGATCACCGCGTCCCCGCCGAGCACGAACTCCAGGGCCGGGTCCGGCAGCGAGGGGGTTTCCTGCGCGACCGAGGCGATGCGCACCTTGCCGGGCAGGTCGACGTCGCCCTTGTCGGCCTCCAGCTCGCCTTTGATCGCGGCGAACAGGCTGGACTTGCCGGTCCCGTTGCGGCCGACCACGCCTACCCGGTAGCCGGCGTGCAGGGCCAGGTCGACATTGGACAGCAGCAGGCGTTCGCCGCGGCGCAGGGCGAAGTTGCGCAAGGAGATCATGGGAGGGGCGCTTAGAAGATTCGGGAATCAGCAGATGCGAAGGCATCCTGCGACGTTGCATTCTACGTTAACGAATACTTGACATCCCAGCGGGCGAGCATGGCTTGCCCGACCCCGTTCAGCGGGATGTCCTGCGTCCCCGTTCCCCGCACCAAGGAGTCAAGCCCCATGGCCCTGAAGCCCCACCTTCTCGCCACCGCCGTCGCCGCCATCCTGTTGTCCGCCCCCGCGGCCCGCGCCCAGGAGGCCGACGCGGCCCCGCGCGCCACCGTGCTGGACACCCTGATCGTCACCGGCACCCGCATCGCCGACCGCACCGTGGCCGAGTCGCAGTCGCCGATCGACATCATCACCGCCGAGTCGCTGCAGGCCACCGGCGCGGCCGAGCTGCCGACCGCGCTGGCCCGCGCCCTGCCCTCGCTCAACTTCCCGCGGCCTGCCCTGACCGACGGCACCAGCGGCGTGCGCCCCGCGCAGCTGCGCGGCCTGGCCCCCGACCAGGTGCTGATCCTGGTCAACGGCAAGCGCCGGCACCTGTCCGGCCTGCTCAACATCAACGGCAGCATGGGCCGCGGTTCGGCGGCGGTGGACCTCAACGCCATCCCGGTCTCGGCGGTGGAGCGGGTGGAGGTGCTGCGCGACGGCGCCTCGGCCCAGTACGGCTCGGACGCGATCGCCGGCGTGGTCAACATCGTGCTCAAGGGCTCGGCCGAGGGCGGCAGCCTGGCGATCGAGCACGGCCGCCACTCCGAAGGCGACGGCGCCCGCTACCAGCTCTCCGGCGACACCGGCCTGGGCTTCGGCGATGGCCGCGGCCGCGTGCACCTGGCCGGCCAGCTCAGCCAGCAGGACCCGACCAACCGCTCCGGCGCCTACCAGGGCAGCGCGCCGAATACCGGCAACTTCCCGGGCGTGGGCGAGAAGGCCTTCATCACCGGCGATCCGGACGTGCAGACCAGCGCGGTCTCGGCCGATGCCGGCTTCGAGTTCAGCGACGCGGCCGATGCCTACGCCACCGCGCTGGCCAGCAACCGCGACATCACCTCCTTCGCGTTCTACCGCTCGCGCAACCACAGCGGCCAGGGCGCGCTGCTGGCCCAGGTGTACCCCGACGGCTACGTGCCGCAGATCAACCAGTACATCAAGGACCGGTCGGTCGTGGCCGGCGTGCGCGGCAGCACCGCAGGCGGCTTCGGCTGGGACGTCAGCTACAACTACGGCTACAACCGCATCGACTTCAACACCCGCAACACCATCAACTACTCGCTCGGCGCCGACAGCCCGCGCAGCTTCTACGACGGTGCGCTCGAGTACACCCACAACATCCTCAATGCCGACTTCACCCAGTCGCTGGACTGGGGCCTGGCCTGGCCGCTGACCCTGTCCTTCGGCGCCGAGTACCGGGAGGAGAAGTGGAACCAGTCGCCGGGCGAGCCGGGCTCGTACGAGAACGGCGGCGCCCAGGGCTTCCCGGGCTTCACCCCCGTCAACGCGGTGCACGCCAGCCGCGACAACTGGGCCGCCTACCTTGGCCTGGAAGGCGACTTCACCGAGCGCTTCTCGGCCGGCATCGCCGCCCGCTACGAGGACTATTCGGACTTCGGCGCCGAGACCTCCGGCAAGCTGTCGGCGCGTTACGCCTTCAACGACGCGGTGGCCCTGCGCGGCACCGTGTCCAGCGGCTTCCGCGCGCCGTCCCTGGCCCAGCAGGGCTACCAGGCGGTGTCCAGCATCATCGACGCCGGCGTGTTCACCGAGCGCGGCACCTTCCCGGCCAGCAGTGCCGCGGCCCGCGCCCTCGGCGCGCAGCCGCTGCAGGCGGAGACCTCGCAGTCGGCCAGCCTGGGCCTGGTGATCCAGCCCGGCGAGCGGCTGTACGTGACCGTCGACGCCTACCGCATCGACATCGACGACCGCATCGCCTACTCCTCCAACATCACCGCCACCCCGGCGGCGCGCGCGCTGCTGGCCGGCCTGGGCCTGCCGCCGGTGGACCGCTTCGCGTATTTCACCAACGCCCTGGACACCACCACCGAGGGCGTGGACCTGGTGGCGACCTACACCGTGCCGCTGGCCGCCAGCTCGCTGGCCCTGACCGGCGGCTACAGCTACAACCAGACCGAGATCACCCGGCGTGGAGACAGCCCGGCGGTGTTCGCCGACCTGGGGATCACCACCCCGCTGATCGGACGCGACGAGCTGGGCCGGATCGAGGAGAGCTTCCCCAAGGACAAGGGCATCCTCGGCGCGACCTGGAGCGGCCAGTACTGGACCCTGGGCCTCAACGCCACCCGCTACGGCGAGTTCACCGTGCGCAATGCCAGTGCCGCCGCACGCGACCAGGCCTATGGCGAGCAGTGGGTGGTCGACGTGTCGGCCAGCTACCGGCCGGATGCGCGGTGGACCCTCACCCTGGGCGCGGACAACGTCACCGACAGCTATCCGGACCGCCAGGTCAACGAACTCAACAGCACCTACGGGCTGTTCCCGTACAGCAACTACTCGCCGGCCGGCTTCAACGGCGCGTACGTGTACGGCCGCATCGGCTACCGCTGGTAAGCGCCGGCCGCGTGCCTCCGACGCCCCGCTTCCGGCGGGGCGTCGTCGTTGTGGACGCCGGCGGCGTTTGCCGCCGGTGCCCGCGATCGGCCACACTCCCGGTCGAGGCGGAACTCTCCGCACCACCCCACCCCGGATGCATCACGACACCAGCCTGATCGACATCGTCGCGGTTGGCCTGGCCCTGGCTTTCGTGCTCGGTGCCCTGGCCAACCGCCTGCGCCTGTCCCCCCTGGTCGGCTACCTCATCGCCGGCATCTGCGTAGGCCCCTACACGCCAGGCTTCGTCGCCGACCAGGAGATCGCCAACCAGCTGGCCGAGATCGGCGTGATGCTGCTGATGTTCGGCGTGGGCCTGCACTTCTCGCTGGACGACCTGCTCGAGGTGAAGTGGATCGCCATCCCCGGCGCGGTGGCGCAGATCACCGTGGCCACCCTGCTGGGCTGGGGCGTGGCCTGGATGATGGGCTGGTCGACCCTGCACGGGATCATCTTCGGCTTCTCGCTGGCCACCGCCTCCACCGTGGTGCTGCTGCGGGCCATGGAGGAGCGGCGCCTGCTGGAGACGGTGCGCGGCAAGATCGCGGTCGGCTGGCTGATCGTGGAAGACCTGGCCTGCGTGCTGGCGCTGGTGATGATGCCGGTGGTCGCCGGCCTGTTCGGGCCGGAGGCGTCGGGGCAGTCGCATACCGCCGGCAGCGTGGCCGCCAGCATCGGCTGGACCCTCGTGCAGCTGGGCCTGTTCGTGGCGGTGATGCTGCTGGTCGGCCGCCGGGTCATCCCCTGGGTGCTGGAGCGCATCGCCGGCACCGGATCGCGCGAGCTGTTCACCCTGTCGGTGCTGGCGATCGCGCTGGGCGTGGCGTTCGGCGCCTCCGCCCTGTTCGGCGTGTCCTTCGCCCTGGGCGCGTTCTTCGCCGGAATGATGCTCAACGAGTCCGAGCTCAGCCACAAGGCCGCCAACGACTCGCTGCCGCTGCGCGACGCTTTCGCGGTGCTGTTCTTCGTGTCGGTGGGCATGCTGTTCAACCCGGCCATCGTGCTGGAGCATCCGTGGCAGGTGCTGGCGACCGCGTTGATCATCATGGTCGGCAAGTCGGCCGCCGCGTTCTTCATCGTGCGCGCCTTCAGGCA
>JBQGEI010000120.1:0-2174 GCA_052039535.1 Pseudoxanthomonas sp. | reverse complement strand
GTGGCCGGCGGGATGGACGCCGCGCGCCGGGCCGGCGCGTATACCGCCACCTGGCCCAGCAGCCACAGCAGCACCGCGCCGGCGGGCAGGTAGTACAGCGGCAGCCGGCCCAGGTCGCTGCGGCCCATCATCAGCTGGTTGATCGCGAAGGCCAGCAGCATGCCCAGGGCGATGCCGATGGTGGCCAGCAGGAAGTTCTCGGTCTGGAAGTAGCGCAGGATCTGGCCGCGGGTGGCGCCCAGGGCGCGGCGCACGCCGATCTGCTTGGTGCGCTGCTGCACCCAGAAGCTGGCCAGGCCGATGATGCCCAGCGCGGTGATCAGCAGCAGCGCCACGCAGACGATGCCCAGCAGCCAGGCCATCGCCCGCGGGCCCTGGTAGAACTCGGCGCGCAGCTCCTCGAACGTCTTGCTGTTCTTGTCCAGGATGATGCGGTCGGCACCGTTGGCGCGCAGTGCCGCCACCGCCGCTTCCAGCACTTCGGCGCGGCGCTGCGGGTCGGTGCGGATCACGTAGTTGCCGCCGAGGTTGTAGTGCGGGCGCAGCGGGTAGATCACCGAGTACTCGCGTGCGCTCGGGCCGCCCTGCTGGCTCGGCCGCACCAGGTGTTCGACCACGCCGACCACGCGGGTGGGCTGGTCGCTCCAGCTGTAGAAGCCCTTGCCGATCGGGTCCTCGCCCGGGAACAGGCGCTCGGCCAGCTTGCGGGTGATGATCGCCGACGGCACCGTTTCGCCGTCGTTGCCGGCCAGCAGGTCGGCCGCATCGCGGTACTCCTCGGGGTTGAAGCCGCGTCCGGCGACGATCTCCAGGCCGAAGGTATCGATGAACTGCTCCTCGGCCATGTAGGTGGTGGCGCTGAGGGTGGACTGGGTCTGCTCCTGGGTCAGGCGCACGCCGCTGTTCCAGGACGAGTTCACGAACGGCACCTGGTTGGTCACGGTGGCATCCTTGACCCCGGGGATGGCGCGCAGCGCGGCCAGGTCGGTGCGGGTGCGGGCGACCTCGTCGGCGTCGCTGCCGATGCTGGTGATCTGCACGCGCACCAGCTCGCTCTCGGCCAGGCCGCTGACCTCGCGCACCTGGACCAGGCGGTCGCTAATGACGAACAGCGCGTTGCAGATGATCGCGCAGGTCAGCGCGACCTCGATGACGATCAGCGATGCGGCGGTCTTGTGCCGCATCAGGGTGGAAAGGATCGGTCGGATGTCCATGGAGCGTCTCCGGGTGTCCGTGGCGCAGGCGGTGCCCGCGCGCATTGCGATTCGGGAAGGCGGCGCGGCCGGACCGCGCCGCGCGGTCACTGGCTCTTGAGCTGGATCGCCGGGGTCACCTGCATCGCCCGCCACGCCGGCAGCAGGCCGGCCAGCAGGCTGGCGACCAGGGCCAGCAGGAAGGTCAGCGCCAGCATGGTCAGGTCCAAATGGGCCAGCTCCGCATGGCTGGCCGGCTGCTGGCGCACGCCCCACAGTCCGAGCAGGGCCAGGCCCAGGCCCAGCACGCCGCCGGCCAGCCCGACCGCGCCGGCCTCCACCAGGCACTGGGCGAAGATCGCCCCGCGCGAGGCACCCAGCGCGCGACGCACGCCGATCTCGCTGCCGCGGCGCAGGAACTTGGCCAGCAGCAGGCCGACCGTGTTCACCAGGCACACCAGCAGGAACCCGATGCCCAGCCACAGCTGGATCACCACGTCGGCCGGCACCACCCGGTTGAACTCCAGCCACTCCATCACCGGGCGCAGGCGCACGTTGGTCGGACGCTTGTAGCGGCCGGCCGCGCGCTGCTGGTCGGAATAGTTGACCAGGTAGTCGCGGTAGGCGCTGGCCTTGGCGGCCGAGTCCAGCTCCACCCAGTACTGGATCCACACGCACGGCGCGGTCTCGCTGGTGGAGTCGCCGCCGCTGTCTCCCCAGCAGTCCATGCTGCCGCTGCGGCCCATCTTCATGTCGCGCGAAGTGGAGAAGGGCAGGAACACGTCCTCCAGCTCGCCATACCGGTCGCTGTTCATGTCCCAGAAGCGCGGCGAGGGGCGCCACTGGTCGATCACGCCGACCACGGTGAAATCGCCCTGGTCGATGCGCAGGGTCTTGCCGGTGCTGTCGCCGCCGCCGAATACCCGCTCGTTGAACTCCCTGGAGATCACCGCCACCCGGGCGCGGTCGGCATCCTCCTTC
>JBQGEI010000119.1:0-1660 GCA_052039535.1 Pseudoxanthomonas sp. | reverse complement strand
GGTGAAGAACCCGGGCGCCACCGTCGAGCACGAGGCCACCACCTCCAAGATCAGCGAGGACCAGCTGTTCTACTGCCGTTCGCGCGGCATCTCGGAGGAGGACGCGGTCTCGCTGATCGTCGACGGCTTCTGCAAGCAGGTCTTCCGCGAGCTGCCGATGGAGTTCGCCGTGGAAGCCAAGAAGCTGCTGGAAGTGAGCCTGGAAGGTTCGGTCGGATGAGGACCCTCTTCCTGATGCTGGCGCTGCTGGCCAGCGCGCCGGCCCTGGCCGCCGGTGGCGACGCGATCCGCTGCGACACTGGCGGCAGCCAGCTGGAACTCGACCAGTGCGCGGCCGACGAACTGGCGGCCGCCGACGCCGAGCTCAACGCGACCTGGCGCCAAGTGCTGGGACAGGCCGGGGACGGACCTGCCCGCGACCGGCTGAAGGCCGCGCAGCGGCTCTGGATCCAGCTGCGCGATGCCGATCTGGACGCGCAGTTCCCGCTGGCCGGGGACCAGGACCCGCGGGTCATATACGGCTCGATGTACCCGATGAGCTTCGCCTTCGCCAAGGCCGGGCTCACCCGGCAACGCACCGCCTGGCTGCGCGCCACCTTCCTCGAAGGGCAGTGACGCGCGCCCTCCCCCTTACGCACAAGACGAACACGCCATGCTCAAGATTGAAAACCTCCACGCCAGCGTCGCCGGCAAGGACATCCTCAAAGGCCTCTCGCTGGAGGTGAAGCCGGGCCAGGTGCACGCCATCATGGGTCCCAACGGCGCCGGCAAGTCGACGCTGGGCAACATCCTGGCCGGGCGCGAGGGCTACGAGGTCACCGCCGGCTCGGTCGAGTTCAACGGCCAGGCGCTGCTGGAGCTGGAGCCTGAGGCGCGCGCCGCCGCCGGGCTGTTCCTCGCGTTCCAGTATCCGGTCGAGATCCCGGGGGTGAACAACACCTATTTCCTGCGCAGCGCACTCAACGCGCAGCGCCGGGCGCGCGGGCAGGACGAGCTGGATTCGATGCAGTTCCTCAAGCTGGTGCGCGAGAAGCTGGCGGTGCTGCACCTGAAGGACGAGCTGCTGCACCGCGGCGTGAACGAGGGTTTCTCCGGCGGAGAGAAGAAGCGCAACGAGATCTTCCAGCTGGCCGTGCTCGAGCCGGCCCTGGCGATCCTGGACGAGACCGACTCGGGCCTGGACATCGATGCGCTCAAGGTCGTGGCCGATGGCGTCAACGCCCTGCGTTCGCCGGAGCGCTCGTTCGTGGTGATCACCCACTACCAGCGCCTGCTCGACTACATCAGGCCGGACGTGGTGCACGTGCTGGCCGAGGGCCGCATCGTGCAGTCCGGCGGTCCGGAGCTGGCGCTCGAGCTGGAGAGGCACGGGTACGCCTGGCTCAAGGACCGGGTCGTGCCGGAACGGGTGGCGTAATGGCCGCGCTGCTCGAATCGTTCCGCGAGGGCTTCGAGGCCCTGCGTGCCCCTGAGGCGCAGGCGCTGGCCCCCGGGCGTCGCGCCGCGCTGGATGCGCTGCTGGCCGACGGCCTGCCCGGCCCGCGCGAGGAGGCGTGGAAGTACACCTCGCTGCGGGCGCTGGAGCGGCGGGGGGTGGGCCCCCGCCCCCCCCAGCCCCCCCCCGTGGGCCCCCCCGGGGGCGCGGGGCCTGCCCCCGCCC
>JBQGEI010000118.1:0-4284 GCA_052039535.1 Pseudoxanthomonas sp. | reverse complement strand
CCCTGCTTGCGCACGATCGCCATGGCGATCTCCAGCGACTGCTCGTAGTTCAGGCGCGGATCGACGCTGGAACGATAGGCGCGCTCCAGGTCCACGTCCTTGAGTTCGCGCGCGCCGCCGGTGCACTCGGTCACGTCCTCGCCGGTCAGCTCCAGGTGCACGCCACCGAGGCGGGTGCCGGCGGCGGCATGCAGGTCGAAGGACTGCTCGACCTCGGACAGGATGTTGGCGAAGCGCCGGGTCTTGTAGCCGTTGCTGGTGCTTTCGGTGTTGCCGTGCATCGCGTCGCAGACCCAGAGCACGCGGCGACCGTCGCGTTTGACCGCATCCAGCAGCGGCGGCAGCTTCTCCGCGATCTGGGCCGCTCCCATGCGGTGGATGAAGGTGAGGCGGCCCGGCTCGTCGTCGGGGTTGAGCACGTCGATCAGGCGCAACAGCTGGTCCGGCTGCACCGACGGGCCGACCTTGATCGCGACCGGGTTGCGGATGCCGCGGAAATACTCCACGTGCGCACCGTCCAGCGCGGCGGTGCGCATGCCGATCCACGGGTAATGGGTGGAGAGGTTGAACCAGCCCCACTGCCGCGGCACCTGGCGGGTCAGCGCCGCCTCGTAGGGCAGCAGCAGGGCCTCGTGCGAGGTGTAGAAGTCGATGCGGTTGAGGTTGTGCACCTCGGCGCCGGCCAGGGTCTCCATGAAGCGCACCGCGTCGCCGATGGAGTTGACCATCTTCTGGTAGTCCTCTGCCAGCGGCGAGCAGCCCACCCAGCTGAGGTTCCAGTACTCGGGGTGGTGCAGGTCGGCGAACCCGCCATCGATCAGCGCGCGGACGAAATTCATGGTCATCGCCGAGCGGGCGTGCGCGGTGATCATGCGCTGCGGGTCCGGCACGCGGGCCTGCGCGGTGAACGCCGGGCCATTGACCACGTCGCCGCGGTAGCTCGGCAGGCTCACCTCGCCGCGGGTCTCCATGTCGGCCGAGCGCGGCTTGGCGTACTGGCCGGCGAAGCGCCCCACCCGGACCACCGGCAGGCGCAGCCCGTGCACCAGCACCAGGCTCATCTGCAGCAGCACCTTGAGCCGGTTGGAGATGGTGCCGGACTCGCAGTCGCTGAAAGTCTCGGCGCAGTCGCCGCCCTGCAGCAGGAAGCGCTTGCCCTCCTGCGCCTCGGCCAGCTGCCGCCTGAGCGCGAAGATCTCCCAGGAAGTGACCAGCGGGGGCAGGTTGCGCAGCTCGGACAGGGCCGATTCCAGCGCGCCGGCATCCGGGTACACCGGCATCTGCAGGGCGGGACGCGCGCGCCAGCTGTCCGGGGACCAGTCATCGGGCAGGTTGACGGGGTGCAGGCTGCGTTCGGGCGTACTCATGGGGATTTCCGCGGGAAGAGGAAGGAAGGCCGGGCGCTTCAGTAGCGCTTGCGGCCCTTGGGACGGCGCAGGGCGGCGACCAGCCCCCACCCCGTCAGCAGGACGAACCCGGCCAGGCTCCAGGCCGGCATGCTCAGGCCCAGCAACGTCCAGTCCACGGTGCCGCAATCGCCGGTGCCGGTGAGCACTTTGCGCACCAGCTCCAGGGGGCCCATGGTCTCCTGCAGGAACGACAGCGGCGGACCGCAGGAAGGGGCCATGTCACGCGGCAGGCTCTGCAGCCAGACGTGGCGTCCCGCGATGCCGATGCCGACCATGCCGGCCAGGGCCAGCAGCAGGGCGTAGACGCCCCTGCCCCCGGGGCCGCGCGGCGCGTGCAGCCCGCCTGCGAGGAACACCAGGGCCAGGGCGGCATAGGCCAGACGCTGGAAGATGCAAAGCGGGCACGGCTCCAGCCCCTGGTAGAGCTGGGTGTAGATCGCATAGCCCAGCAGGGCGACGCAGCCTAGAAAGCCGAGCAGGAAACACGCGCGGAAACTCCAGCGGAACGGATTCATCGGGCAGGCCAGGATTCGGTCCGCCGATTATTCCGCATCCGGGCGACGAACTGGGCAAAGCGTGACACCTGAAACGGAAAACCCCGGCCTGGGCCGGGGTCTCCGTGGATCCTTAGCGCTCGCGATTACTCGGCGGCCTCGGGGCGGTCCACCAGCTCCACGTACGCCATCGGCGCGTTGTCGCCGGCGCGGAAGCCGCACTTCAGGATGCGCAGGTAGCCACCCGGACGGTCCTGGTAGCGCGGGCCGAACTTGGTGAACAGGTTGCCCACCGCTTCCTTGTCGCGCAGGCGCGCGAACGCCAGGCGGCGGTTGGCGACGCTGTCGACCTTGGCCAGGGTGATCAGCGGCTCGGCGACGCGGCGCAGTTCCTTGGCCTTCGGCAGCGTGGTCTTGATCATCTCGTGCTTGAACAGCGAGGAGGCCATGTTCTTGAACATCGCCTCGCGATGGGCGCTGGTGCGGCTGAACTTGCGGCCGGCTTTCTGGTGGCGCATGACGGTGGTTCCTTATCTGGTGAATGTCGGGTCTGTGGACTTCGCTGTCGCCATCCTGGCGTTGCAACTTGGACTGCGCTGGTCCATCCGGCCTCCCTGGCCGGTGAGTCGCCGCGGACCTTACGGGTCCGTCGGCGCTGGTGCCCAAGCCGCTTGGCGCGGGCCGTCTTGCGTGCTGCGGTGGCCGGCGGCACCCCTTCCGGGGAACCACCGTCCGCCGCGCATGCTCAGCCGAGCATGCCGTGCTGGGCGACACCGGCCGGCGGCCAGTTCTCCAGCTTCATGCCGAGCGAAAGGCCGCGCTGGGCGAGCACTTCCTTGATCTCGGTGAGCGACTTCTTGCCCAGGTTCGGGGTCTTGAGCAGCTCGACCTCGGTCTTCTGGATCAGGTCGCCGATGTAGTAGATGCTCTCGGCCTTGAGGCAGTTGGCCGAACGCACGGTCAGCTCGAGGTCGTCGATCGGACGCAGCAGCACCGGGTCCACGCCGGCCGGGGTCGGCTTGGCCGCACCGCGGTCGCGGTGGGTGAAGTCGCCGAACACCGACAGCTGGTCGCTCAGGATGTCGGCGGCGGTGCGCACGGCTTCCTCGGCGTCGATGGTGCCGTTGGTCTCGATGTCGATGACCAGCTTGTCCAGGTCGGTGCGCTGCTCGACGCGCGCGGCTTCCACCGCGTAGGCGACGCGGCGCACCGGCGAGAACGAGGCATCCAGCATCAGGCGGCCGATCGCACGGCTCTCTTCGTCAGGACGGCGACGTGCGGTGGACGGCTGTTAGCCGAATCCGCGCTCGATCTTCAGTCTAATGTTCAGCGCCGTGTCCTTGGTCAGGTGGCAGATCACGTGCTCGGGATTCAGGATCTCGACGCTGTGGTCGGTCTTGATGTCACCGGCGGTGACGACGCCCGGGCCCTGCTTGGCCAGGCTCAGGGTCGCGCTCTCGCCGCTGTGCATGCGGATGGCGACATCCTTGAGGTTCAGCAGGACTTCCAGCACGTCCTCCTGCAGGCCTTCGACCGTGGTGTACTCGTGCAGCACGCCGTCGATCTCGACCTCGGTGATCGCGAAGCCCGGGATCGAGGACAGCAGGACCCGGCGCAGGGCGTTGCCCAGCGTGTGCCCGTAGCCGCGCTCGAGCGGCTCGATCACGATCTTGGCGCGATTGCCATTGAGGCGTTCGATCTGCGGTCCGCGCGGACGCAGGACCTGGTTGGCGGTAACCGTCATGTTGCGGATTCTCCTGCAATGGGCCGACGATCGGGAGGCGCCGGCCCTGGTGTGTGGCCCCTTATCCGGGGACGGCCGGAAGGCGGGGCGACGCGATCCGGCCGGGGGTGGGATGCGGCGCCGCGCCCCGGGGGGCGCGGCTGCCTGCCACTACTTGTTACTTCGAGTACAGCTCGACGATCAGCGCTTCGTTGATGTCGGCCGGCAGGTCCGCCCGGTCCGGGACGGCCTTGAACACGCCGGCGAACTTCTTGGAGTCCACTTCGATCCACGACGGGGTCAGGTCATGCTGCTCGGCGACGGTCAGGGCTTCCTGGACGCGGAGCTGCTTCTGGGCCTTCTCCGACAGCGCGATCGCGTCGCCGGCCTTGACCTGGTACGACGGCAGGTTGACCGGCTTGCCGTTGACCAGCACGCCACGGTGCGAGACCAGCTGGCGGGCGGACGGACGGGTCACCGCGAAACCCATGCGGTAGACGACGTTGTCCAGACGGGTTTCCAGCAGCTGCAGGAGGTTCTCGCCGGTGTTGCCCTTCTTGGTCGAGGCCTTCTTGTAGTAGTTGCGGAACTGGCGCTCCAGCAGGCCGTAGATACGCTTGACCTTCTGCTTCTCGCGCAGCTGGGTGGCGTAGTCGGA
>JBQGEI010000117.1:0-14664 GCA_052039535.1 Pseudoxanthomonas sp. | reverse complement strand
CCGGCGATCTACCGGATCAAGCACGTCGAGCACCAGAACACCGGCAACGCCTGGCCGATCTACCCGATGTACGACTTCGCCCACGCCCTGGGCGATGCGCTGGAAGGCATCACCCACTCGCTGTGCACGCTGGAGTTCGAGGACCACCGCCCGCTGTACGACTGGTGCGTGGACAACGTGGATTTCGCCGGCGACCCCGCGCTGACCCGGCCGCTGGTCGACAAGGGCCTGCCGCACGAAGCCGCCAAGCCGCGCCAGATCGAGTTCTCGCGCCTGAACATCAACTACACGGTGATGAGCAAGCGCAAGCTGATGGCGCTGGTCACCGAAGGCCTGGTCGATGGCTGGGACGACCCGCGCATGCCGACCCTGCAGGGCCTGCGCCGCCGTGGCTACACGCCGGCGGCGATGCGCCTGTTCGCCGAGCGCGTGGGCATCTCCAAGCAGAACTCGCTGATCGACTTCTCGGTGCTGGAAGGCGCGCTGCGCGAGGACCTGGACAGCGCCGCGCCGCGCCGCATGGCCGTGATCGACCCGCTGAAGTTCGTGCTCACCAACCTGCCCGAAGGCCACGAAGAATCGCTGACCTTCGCCAACCACCCCAAGGACGAATCCTTTGGCAGCCGCCAGGTGCCGTTCGGCCGCGAACTGTGGATCGAACGCGAGGACTTCGCCGAAGTCCCGCCCAAGGGCTGGAAGCGCCTGGTCCCGGGCGGGGAGATCCGCCTGCGCGGCGCCGGCATCGCGCGCGTGGACGAGGTGGTCAAGGACGAGGCCGGCAACGTGGTCGAACTGCGCGGCTGGCTGGATCCGGAGTCACGCCCGGGCATGGAGGGGGCCAACCGCAAGGTCAAGGGCACCATCCACTGGGTCAGCGCCGCGCACGCGGTGCCGGCCGAGATCCGCCTGTACGACCGCCTGTTCTCGGTCGAGAACCCGGACGATGAATCCGAAGGCAGGACCTACCGCGACCACCTGAACCCGGAATCGCGCCGGGTCGTCACCGGGTACGTCGAGCCGGCCGCCGCCAGCGCCACGCCGGAGCAGTCGTTCCAGTTCGAGCGCACCGGCTACTTCGTCGCCGACCGCCACGACCATCGCAGCGACGCCCCGGTGTTCAACCGCAGCGTCACCCTGCGCGACACCTGGGCCGGCTGAGCCCTGGCCGGTGGCCGCCCGGCGCGGCGGCCACCGGCCCCGCCACCGCCATGCCTGACCGATGATCCGCAGCATCGCCCTCCGGCCGGGCCTGGCGCGCGGCGTGGCCAGTGGCATGGGCGCCGGCGCGCTGTGGGGCCTGGTGTTCCTGGTGCCGCAACTGCTGCCGGACTTCAGCCCGGCGCAGCAGGCGGTCGCGCGCTACCTGGCCTACGGCCTGCTTGCCCTGGCCCTGCTGGCGCCGCGCTGGGGCAAGGCCACCGCCGGGCTGGGCGCCGTGCAATGGCGCGCGTTGCTGTGGTTGAGCGTGCTCGGCAACCTGCTCTATTTCGTGCTGCTGGCCAGCGCCGTGCACGCCGCCGGCAGTGCGGCCACCGCCCTGATCGTGGGCCTGGTGCCGGTGGTGGTGACCGTGGCTGGTGCCCGCGGCGGCCACGGCCATGGCCCGCGGCTGGCCGCCCTGGCCGGCCCCTGCCTGCTGTCGGTCCTGGGCATGGCCCTGGTGGCCGCCGATGCGGTGCTGGCCGGGCGTGGGCTGGCGGCCGATCCTGCCGGGCGCGTACTCGGCCTGCTGTGCGCTGGCGGGGCGCTGCTGTGCTGGTCCGCGTACTCGATCGGCAATGCCCACTGGCTGACGCGGCTGCCGCGGGTCTCCAGCCGGGACTGGTCGCTGCTGACCGGCGTGGCCACCGGCGGCCTGGCCCTGTTGCTGGCACCGGCCGCACTGGTCCTGGACCGGACCGCCCATGGCGCCGGCGACTGGCTGCGCCTGCTGGGCCTGTCCGCCGGCCTGGCCCTGCTGGCGTCGGTGATCGGCAACGCACTGTGGAACGCGGCCAGCCGGCGCCTGCCGCTGAGCCTGTCCGGGCAGATGATCGTGTTCGAGACGCTGTTCGCGCTGCTCTACGGATTCGCGTGGGAGCGGCGCCTTCCCGGCGCGCTGGAAGCGGCCGCCATCGCCTGCCTGCTCGCCGGCGTGCTCTGGTGCACGGCCCTGCATGCACCGGCCGATGCGCCCGCGCACGCCGGTTAGCCCCGCCTGCGCCCGGTCGATACACTGCAGGCCCTGTTTTTCCCGCACGGTCGATCATGCTTCCCGCCCAGGTCCATCTCACCCTTCCCGTCTGGATCCACGATGCCGTCGAGCCGGGCCGCGTGTTCGCCTCCGACGAGGAGAAGGTGGCGCTGGCGATCGAGCTGTCGCGGCGCAACGTGGAGGCGCGCAGCGGCGGTCCGTTCGGCGCGGTGCTGTTCGGCCCGGATGACCGGGTGATCGCCGCGGCGGTCAACCGCGTGCTGCCGCAGATGACCTCGCTGGCCCACGCCGAGAACATGGCCTACATGCTGGCCCAGCAGCGCCTGCAGGCGCCGCGCCTGAACGACGTGCTGTCGCCGGTCACCCTGGCCACGTCCTCGCAGCCATGCTGCCAGTGCTACGGGGCGACGATCTGGGCCGGCATCGACCGCCTGCTGATCGGCGCCCGGGCCGAGGACGTGATGGAACTGACCGAGTTCGACGAGGGGCCGCTGCCGGCGGACTGGCCCGGCGAGTTGGCGCGCCGCGGCATCGGGCTGCGCCGCGACATCCTGCGCGAGGACGCGCGCACGGTCCTGCGTGCCTATGGGCAGGCCGGCGGCGGCGCCTACTGATGAGCACCCGACGTCCCGCGGCCAGGCCGCGATGAACGGCCTGCTCGGCTACTGCCGCCAGGGCTTCGAACCGGAGCTGGCAGCCGAACTGGGCGAGCGCGCCGCGGCGGCCGGGATCGCCGGCTATGCCCGTGCCAGCCGCGACGACGGCCATGTGCTGTTCGTTACCGGCGAGGCGGCCGATGCGCGCGCGCTCGATCGCGCCCTGCCCTTCCGCGACCTGGTGTTCGCCCGGCAGAAGCTGCGGCTGCTGGCCGAGCTGCGCGGCCTGGACCCGAAGGACCGGCTCACCCCGCTGCTTGCCGCGCTGCCCGAAGGCCTGCGCGTGGGCGACCTGTGGGTCGAACACCCGGATTCGGATGCGGGCAAACCGCTGTCCGGGCTGGCGCGCAGCTTCGGCAATGCGCTGCGACCGTCGCTGCGCAAGGCCCGGCTGCTGTCGGCGAAGGAGGATCCGCGCCTGCCGCGGCTGCACGTGTGTTTCCTGGCCGGCGACCACGTGCTGCTGGCGCTGGCCGATCCCCGCGACAGTGCGCCGTGGCCGCTGGGCATCCCGCGCCTGAAACTGCATCCGGACGCGCCCTCCCGCTCGGCGCTCAAGCTGGAGGAGGCGTTCCTGGCGCTGCTGGACGGTGGCGAGCGCGAGCGCGTGCTGCGCCCGGGCATGACCGCGGCCGACCTGGGCGCGGCCCCCGGCGGCTGGACCTGGGTGCTGACCCGCCACCACCTGCGGGTGACCTCGGTCGACAACGGTCCACTGCGCCAGCACGTGCTGGATACCGGCCTGGTCGAACACCTGCGCGCCGACGGCTTCCACTGGAAGCCGGCACAGCCGCTGGACTGGATGGTGTGCGACATGGTGGAGCAGCCCAGCCGCGTGGCCGCGCGCATGGCGCAGTGGTTCGCCGAGGGCTGGTGCCGGCAGGCGGTGTTCAACCTCAAGCTGCCGATGAAGAAGCGCTGGCAGGAGACGCGGCTGTGCCTGGACCTGTTCCAGGCACAGGCCGGCCGGCCGCTCACCGTGCGCGCGCGCCAGCTCTACCACGACCGCGAGGAGATCACGGTCCTGGCCATGCCCGCCGGTTGAGCGCACCCGCCGGCCGCTGCGCAGGTGGCCGGAACGGTGCCCGGCCCGGCCGTCGGCCCTGCGCCGACACGGGTGCGTCGGCAGCCCCAAGCCGATGCCTGCGGCACGCACCGGGCTTGCGACGCTGACCCCGGGGGGTTCGCGGACCGCGGGTCACCGCGTCGCGGACCCACCGCAAACCGTCGCAACCACGCCTCGCGGCGCACGCACGCGACCGGTTGCGCCGCACGCCTGACGCGCGGCGGCGGCCAGGTCCGCCCGAGGCACGCGCAAGAAAAACGTCTGCCGGCACGGAGGCCGGCAGCCGTCGGGGTCGGGCGTTGTCGCCTGGCGCAGGCTCAGTCGCTGGTCGCGTATGGCGAGCGCACCGGCTGCGGCTGGCGCCCGAGCACGCCGCCGTAGCGGTCCAGCAGGAAGCGCAGGTAGAGGTTGGTCCCGAACTGGCGGTAGTCGCGCGCGTTGTTCAGCTCCATCCGCCCGCCCAGGAACAGCTGCCGCGAAAGCTGCCATTCGGCCGCGGCGGTGAGGTTGTAGGACAGGCCGGTCTTGGTCTGCGCCGCGTATACCGGCTCCAGGTATTCGGGGGTCAGCCCCAGCAGCGCCGCCATCGACGCGGCCTCGTAGGCGGCCGCCTGCAGCTGCGGATCACCCGGGAAGTACGGCGCCTCGTCCACCTTGAAATGCTGCACGCCGACGCTGGCGTCCACCTGCCAGGCCAGGCGGCGGCTGGCGCTGCGCCCGTTCCAGTGGGCCGGGAAACCGAGGTCGAAATACTCCTGCGGGCTGAAGTAGCCGCCGTGGCCATAGGTGAAGCCGCTGAGGTTGCGGTCATGGCGCATGGCGGTGAGGTTCAGGCCGGCGGTCAGCGACTGGTTGGCCGTCTCCAGCGCATGCACGTACACACCGACGCTGGCCTCCTGGCGGTCGTTGGCGGCGACGTTCTCGCCCTCCAGCCGGTGCCAGGCGAGGTTGGCGTAGGTGCCCACCAGCCCGTCGTCGATGGTCGCCTCAGCGCGCACGCCGGTGGCGGTCACCCCGCCCCACTGCATCCCGGTCCGCGGATCCTCCACGCCGGCGAAGGACAGCAGGCTGTCGGTCACCGGACGCCGGGAGACCGAGGCGCCCCACGTCATCGCATCGCCGGCCTGGCCGCGGTAGCCGATCCCGCCGACCACCTGCGATTCCTGGAAGCCCAGGGGCGTGGTGCCGATGTCCATGCGCAGGCCGCCATTCTCGTAGCCCACCGACACCCCGGCGCCGCTGGCGTCCTGGCTGCCCACCGGCCGCGCACCGGCGGCGTTGGCGACCATGGCGTAGAGCGTGTCCTGGAAGGCCAGCGGAGTCTGCGAGCCGCTCGCCCCGCGTGCCAGGCCCTGCAGCTGTGCCTGCTGCTCGGGAGTCAGCCCGCGGGCCAGGGTGGCGTTGCCGAGGATCTGTCCGGCGATGTCGGCGATCGGCAGGTTGGCCAGGTCGCGCGAGAGGATGTAGCTGGGCAGCGGGTCCTGGTACAGCGCCTGCAGCGCGGCGGCCCGGCGCTCGGCGGCGGTCAGGGCGCCGTCGGTCTGGTTGTACAGCTCCTGGTAGCGCCCGCTGGCCAGCGCCGCGTCGTAGATCAGGTTGCGCGTGGCGTTGGTGTCGCCGCGGGTCAGCAGCGTCTGGTACAGGGTCGAGCCGACCAGTTCGTCCACCGGTTCGCGGTCGGCGGCCAGCGCGCCGCCGAGGGCGGCCTGCGGACCACCGCCGAAGCGGCTGGCCACGCCGTACTCCACGCCGAGGCTGCCGGCGTCCAGGATGGTCGGGGTCACCGCGACCCGCAGCTTGCCCTCGCCGACCGCGAAGCGGCCTTCCAGCGGTACCTGCAGGTCGTCCAGCGCGCCCAGGCCGGCCTCGCCGTCACGCGTGCGGTAAGCCGAGGCGACCCCCAGCTGGCTGCTGTTCTGGCCCTGGAGCTCGCGCAGTTCGTCCAGCACCGGGTTGTCGCTGGCCGGCAGCGGCGGCCGCGGCGCGGCGACCAGCCCCCGGGACGGCACATCCAAGCCCGACTGCCCGGGCACCGGCAGCACGGCAGGAAGGCCGGCGGGCCCGCGGGCCGAGGCCGGTGGCGGCAGGTCGTCGCCGCGCGCAGGCAGCACCTGATCGATCCCGGCTGCCGGGCGCGCGTCGGCCAGCGGCATGGCCGGGGCACGCAGCGCCGTGGCCGGCGCCGGCAGCGCCGCGGGCATGCCGTATCCGGAAGGATCGGCGAAACGGTCGCTGCGCAGGGCGTTGGTGCGTCCCTGCTGGCCGGTCAGGCCGGCGAAGGGGTTGCCGCCGTGCCCGCCGGCGGCCAGCATCCCGGCCGCCGGCAGGTCCAGGCCAGGCTGGCCGGCGTTGCGCGCCTGGGCGGCCAGGGCCGCCTGGAAGTAACGTTCGGCCTTGCGGGTCTTGCCCGCGGCACGGTACACCCGGCCGGCACCGGCCAGGACCTCCGGCGACTGCGGTGAGCGGGCCAGGGCCTGTTCGAGGTAACGCTCGGCGGTCTCCAGGTCGCGGGCCGCGGCGGCACTGCCGGCGGCCGCCACCATCGCGTCCACGTCGCCCGGGGCCAGCTGCAGCTGCTGCTGGTACAGGGCCAGGGCCTGGCGGTGGTCACCGGCGGCCGCGTACAGCCGGGCCAGCGCGGCGATCGTGCGCGGGTCCTGCGGCTGCTGCGCCAGCACCGGCGCCAGGGTCTCGTAGGACGCCTCCAGGTTGCCCATCTCGCGCAGCGCGTCGACCTGGCGCAGCACGTAGCCGGTGCGCAGGTCCTGGTAGCGGGTGGCCTGGGCGGCGGTCATCGGGCCTTCGCCGAGCCGGCGCAGCATCGCCGACAGCTCCGCGTCCTGGCCGGCGCGCATCAGCACGGCGGCGTACTGCAGGCGCTCCTCGGTGCCGGCGTCCGGGCCGGAGAGCAGGCGCTGCGCCAGTACCAGCGCGCGCTGGCGGCTGCCGATGTCGGCATAGGCTTCGGCCAGCGCACCGGCCGTGTCCGGACGCTGCAGGCGCTCGCCCAGCGAGGCCTCCACCCGCGCCAGCAGCAGCTGCGCCTCGCCGGCGCGCTCCTGCGCGGCCAGCTGGCGCGCCTGGGCCGCCTGCATGTGGATCCAGGCCACATCGTGCAGCGCCGAGGCGGCGGCATCCCGCGAGGCCGGGGGGATCCGCTCGAGGGTGCGATAGACGGTGTTCCAGTCGCCCTGGTCCTGGGCATAGACGGCCGCCGCGTGCAGCGCCTGCGGCGACTCGTCCAGCGCCAGCAGGCCCTCCATGATTCCGCGGGCGTGGTCGGGCCGGCCGGCGCGCTGGTACAGCCGCGCCAGTTCCAGGCGCAGCCACGGATCGCTGCCCTGTTCCAGCAGCGCGTCCTCCAGTTCGATCCGGGCCGTGTCCAGGTCGCCGGCGGCCATCGCCTCCTGGGCACGGGCGCGGGCCAGGCTCGCACGCAGCGCCCCGGCGCCGCCGGCGCGCTCGCGCTGTGCGGGGGTCAGCCGCTCGTACAGGGCCGCCGCGTCCGCGGCGCGGCCCTGGCGCGCGTAGAGGCCGATCAGCCCCTGCAGGGCGCCGAGGTTGGCGGCATCCAGTTCCAGCACCTTGCGATAGCCGGCTTCGGCTGCGGCCGGGTCGCTGGCCTCCTTCAGCTGGGCCAGCAGCAGGTGGCCGGCCGGCTCGCGCGGACGCAGGCGCACCGCCTCGTCCACGCGGGCCAGTGCGCCGGCGCCGCCGTTGCGGGCTTCCTGCAGGGCGAGCCAGTAACGGGCCGTGTCGGCGGCCTCGCGCCACTTGCGGTTGGCCGCGGCCGCCGGGCGCAGCAGTTCGCTGGCCTCGGCGAAACGCTCCTGGCGCAGGCGCACCGAACCCAGTCCGCCGAGCGCCTCCGGATCGCGCGGGCGGGCGCGCAGGACCTGGGCGAAGCGGGCCTCGGCCACCTCGACCCGGCCCGCCTCCAGGGCGGCGAAGCCTTCCCCGAGCAGGCGCTGGTTCGGATCGACCTGCGCCACCTGCGCGGTCGCCTGCTCGCGCAGCTGCTCACGCTTGGCCGCGACCTCGCGGTCGTTGGGCTGCAGCCGCAGGAACTCGTCGTACAGGCCACTGTCGGCACGGGTGGCGTTGAGCCACAGCAGCGCCTGCCGCCAGGCCGCGCGCGCGGGCCCACCCACGTCCTCGCGCGCTGCCAGGCCGCGCAGCCGGGCGATGCCATCGCGGCGGGTGGGTTCGCGGTAGGTCAGCACCTGGCCCAGCGCCAGCGACGCGGACGGGGTGCCGGTGGAGGACGCCAGCCGCTGCAGGCCGGTGCGTGCGCGCTCCCAGCCTTCGGGCGTGCCGGCCAGCACCTGGTAATACTCCAGCGCCAGGTCGTCCGGGGGACCGCTGTTGCCGAACGCCTGCTCGTAGGCGCGCACCGCTTCGGGGTAGCGCCCGGCCGCCGCGGCCCGGCGCGCGGCCTGGAGCTGGTTGTTCCCGCCCCCGCCTCCCAGGGCCATGCGCAGGCGCGCGGTCTGCGGGGCGTCCGGATGCGCGGACTGCAGCTGCGACAGGCGCCGCTGCGCTTCGCCACGCCGGCCCTGGTTGATGTCGATCAGGCCCAGGCCCAGCAGCGCGTCAGGCTGGGCCGGATCCACCGCAAGCAGCTTGCGCCAGGCATCGGCGGCGAGGTCCTCGCGCCCCTGGTCGTGCCAGTAGTTGCCCTGGTTGACCAGCTGCTGGGTGGCCGAGGGGGCCTGTGCCAGGGCGGGGCCTGCCAGGACCGACAGGCCGAGCAGGAGCGGTTTCAGCGTCTTGTGGAACATGCGGTACTCCAGGCGGGCTGCAGGCGCCCGTCGGCGGAAATGCGGTAGCGGCGATCCAGCCAGCCCTTGCCGAACAGCAGCAGGCAGCGGTCGTAGTAGGTAAGCGCGTCGGCGGCGGCGCCGGAAGAGGGCACCAGCGCCGCCTGGGAGCGGACCAGGGCCGGCTGGCCCAAGGCGCTGAGGTAGGGCAGCAGCGCGGCGGCGAACCCCGGCGGCGGCGTGCCGACGCCGACTCCATTGCGCACGTCGACCTTCTCGGCGAAGCCGCCCTGCGCGCGCAGCATGCGCAGCGGCCCGGACAGCGCCGCCAGCAACGGCTTGCGCAGCGGATCGGCCGGGTCGGTCATCCCGGCCCACAGGTAGGTGCGGATGGCGTCGTAGCTGCCCATCGGGCCCTTGTCCGGGTCGACCACGAAGTCGCGGCCGTTCCAGCGGATCCAGTCCGGCACGAAGCCATTGGGCGCGGCGCGGCGGACCAGCTCCACGCTGCGCTCGGCCAGCCGGTTCCACGGCCCCTTGGGATCGTGCGCGGCGAAGCACCGGAACACGAACAGCGGCAGGTAGCAGGGGTTGAGCAGCCAGCCGTTGCCATGCACGTAGCCCTGGTTGCCCGGCAGCAGCATGGGCCCGAACCCGGGCAGCTCGGCGACCTCGGCCTTGCGGATCAGCGCCAGGATCTGGCGGCCGGCCTGGACGAAGCCGGGGCGGTTCCACAGGCGGCCGGCCTCCAGCAGGGCGTAGGCGATCCACAGCTCGCCGTCGGAGGCGGAGTTGGGGTCCAGCACCCGCCACTGGCCGTCCGGCGAACGTCCCCACAGCCAGGCCGGGAGGTTGAGGTCGGCGCGCCCCTTGCTGAGGTTGCGCCGGGTCCACGCCAGGATCCGCTCGAACAGGAACGGGTCGTTGTCCACCAGCGCGAAGAACAGCCCGTAGGACTGCGACTCGGAGGTGCTGCGCAGGTCGGCGTTGACGAAATCCACCACCCGCCCGTTGTCCTCGACGTGGCGGGCGACGAAGCGCTGCCACTCGGACCACGGGCCCGGGCACGGCGCCGCCGCGGCGAGCGCGCCTGCCGGCACCGCGCCGGCCAGCGCCGCCGCCAGCAGCGCGCGCAGGGCGTCGCGACGGACCGGGTCGGGTGGACTGGCGGGCGTCATCTCAGCCGCGGCCCCGGAGCCTCGCCGCGGCGCGGCGGCGCAGCAGCCAGCGCGCGACCACGGCCAGCAGCAGGCTCACCGCGCACACCAGCACCGCCAGCCACAACGGGTGGTTGCCGAAGAACCAGCGCAGGGCCGTCAGCGGCGGCAGGCGCCCGACGTAGTAGGTCTGGTTGCCGGCCATGCTCAGCACCTTCTCCCCCTGCAGCAGCACCACGCTGCCCTGGAAGGCCGACAGCCGGGCCGGGTCGAACCACGCCTCGAACAGGCGCGAGGCCTGCGCCGGGTCGTCGGCCAACAGCGCCACCACGCTGCGTCCGGCGCGCAGCGGCGATTCGAAGCCCATCAGCAGCACGTCGCCAGCCTCGGGGCGCACGGCCACCTCGGCGGTGGTCGGCAGGTCGGTGCGGCGGGCGTCGGGCGAGAAGAAGAACGGCACGTTGCGCTTGAGCCAGTCGGTCAGGGCGAACGTCCGTCCCTGGCTGCCCTCGCCCACCGGCAGGTGCTCGGCCCAGCGGATGAACAGCGGCTGCGTGCGGCGCGAGCCCAGCACCACCAGGTCGCGGTCGGCGAACTGGTCGACCTGCGCGGCCTGGACCACCCGCGCGCGCAGCGCCGGGTAGCCGGTGGACGCGCCCATCCGGCCGAACATCGCCAGCACGTTGGCCACGTCGTCGGGGCCCGCGTTCTCCGGCAGCACCAGCGCGGTCTCGGACAGGTCGGCCAGGCGCGTGAACGGGAACCCGGCGTTGCCGAAAGCGGCGAGGTTGGGCATCGCGATGTAGTGCGGGAAGCCGCTGACGTCGATCGTCGAATCGCCGTCGATGGCCGCCGACACGTCCGGGAAGGTGTTCTTGCACGCCTCCGCCACCGGGCGGTCGAAGAAGAAGTGGAAGCGCAGCTGGCTGCTGGCCGAGAACGGTCCGGTGGGCAGCAGCAGCGGCTGCTCGACCGGCATCCGGCCCTTGGCGCGCAGGTCGTGCCAGAACTGCACCGGCACCGAGCGCGCGTACGGGCGGCCGTTCAGCGGCAAGGTGGTGACGAACGCATCGTTGATGCTGACGTTCATCGCCGACTTGTTGGTCTCCTCCGGCACCGTGTAGCGATAGCGCAGGTTCACCGGGATGCCCTTGCTCTGCCACACGAACAGGTCCGGCGGCAGCTGCAGGCCGATGCGGATCAGGTCCGGGTGGTAGCCGCGGACGTTCAGCGCCTTCTCGCCATCGACCAGCTCGTCGAACCGCACCGGGCGGTCGGTCGGCAGCCAGTTGGGGGCGTCATACGGCCTGCGCGGCGCGGCGATGCTGAAATCGCGGATCGGCGCCATCTCGCCGGCCAGCGGGGTGCCCAGCACCATGGCGCTGGCGGCGGTCTGCAGCTCGCTCTCGTCGCGCCCCATCACCAGCAGCAGCTTGCCGTTGGGATCGTGCGGGTGGTTGACCATGGCCAGGGTCGGGCCATCGATCTCCGGCAGCACCACGCCGGCCGGCGGGTTGCGCGGGGTGGCCATGACCACCGCGTTGCCTTCGGTCGGCAGCATGTCGGTGTAGGCCGGGAACAGCGCGCCGCGGTAACCGGCCTGCGCCCCGAACCACGAGGCGGCCACGCCGGCGGCCTGCAGGGTGCCGGTGGAGGGCTGGCCGGCGAACACGAACGGCAGCTCCAGGCGGGAGGTGTCACGCGGGTCGAAGAACGGCAGCGGCAGCAGCGACAGGTCGTTGGCCAGCTGCAGCGGCGCCCACGCCAGCTCGATGTAGCTGCCACGGTCGATGTTGGCCCACAGGCTGGTGTGGTCCGGGTCCTCGCAGTCGCGGGTGTAATGGCCGATCAACTGCAGGTTGACCCAGTTGTGATCGACGAACAGGCGCGGGTCCAGCTCGATGTCGCGCTCCAGCTGGCGGCCGGCATCCTCCACCGGCACCGGCACGGTGGCCGCGGTCACGCCGTTGACGGTGACCTTCAGGTGCGAGAGGTCCGGCAGCAGCGCCGGCGAGTAGCTGTACTTCAGGTGCAGGGTGGCGCGCTGGATCACCTGGTCGCTGCGCACCGGGAACGGCACGCCGGCGGTGCCCTGGATGCCACGCAGGGTGATCTCGTAATCCACGCCCAGCTGGCGCAGCGTGGTGCGACTCTCGCGCAGGTCGTCCATCACCGGCAGCGCGACGGCTGCATCCGGAGGCGCAAGCAGCGCGGCGTCACCGGCCGACGGCGACGGCGGCACCGCGGCCGGATCCTGCGCGTGGGCCAGGCCGAAGACGAGGGCGAACAGGAAGGCGGCCGGGGTTCTCAGGCGCATGCGGGAGCCGGAAGTCGAAGGAAGGGAGCGGATGCGGGTGTTCATGCGTTGTCTCCCGCGCGCGGACCGCGGAAGCCGGCGCGGCTGCTGCTGGCAATGTGCTTTCCAAGCGCGCCGAAGCCGCGGAAGCTGGCGCGCATGACCCCGCCCAGGGAGCCGAGGAAGGTGTCCCGGTCATGCCGGCCCCACTGCGACATCCACAGGTCGGCGCGGGCAAAGGTGGAGGCCACCAGCCAGCGCTCCTGTTCCAGGTTCATCTCGCCGAACTCGATGCTCAGGCCCTGGTCGTCGCGGTCCTGGCGGACCACGGCCGGCAACCGGTGGCTGCGCCCGCGGTGTCCCAGTTCGACGTGGACACCGGTCCCGGGCGCCACCGGCTGCGGGGTCTCCGGCCTCAGGGCCATGCCGCCGGTGGAGAAATCGACGGTGTGGCACGGCATCGCGGTGCCGTCGGGCAGGTGCAGCACGGCCGGCATCCGCAGCGGCACCCGGTGCGCGCGGCGCACCTGGCGCTGCTCGCTGCAGGTGGCGATGGTCGCCCCGAGGATCATCATGTTGTAGGCGGTCCAGCCGAGGTTGAGCCAGAGCGTCTGCACCTCGCCGTCGGAGCTGCCAAACGCCAGCCGCAGCAGGCCGGCGACCATGCCGGTGAGGTTGAGCAGCAGCAGGAACAGGTAGGGCTTGGCGATCTGCGCGTCGAAGTAGCTGCGCTGCACCAGGCCGCCCTTGGCGGTGACGTTGAACTTGCCCAGCTTCGGGTTGATCAGCGCCATGGTGGTCGGCAGCAGGATGTACCAGGCCAGCGTGGTCTCGTAGACCTCGTTCCACAACAGGCTGCGATGGCGGCCCTGCACCCGCAGGTTGGTCAGCCCGGACTGCAGGATGTGCGGCAGCGCGTAGGCCAGGATCATCAGCGCCGAGGCGTGGATCACGTGGGCGCCGAACAGCAGGAACGCCAGCGGCGCGGTCAGGAACACGATCCGCGGCAGGCCGTAGAAGAAGTGGATCATGGCGTTGGTGTAGCAGATGCGCTGCACCATCTTCAGGCCCCGGGTGAACATGGGGTTGTCCACCCGGAAGATCTGGGCCATGCCGCGCGCCCAGCGGATGCGCTGGCCCACGTGCGCCGACAGGCTCTCGGTGGCCAGGCCCGCCGCCTGCGGGATCGGGATGTAGGCGCTGTCGTAGCCGTGCTGGTGCAGGCGGATGGCCGTATGCGCGTCCTCGGTCACCGTCTCCACCGCCACGCCGCCGACCTGTTCCAGCGGCGCGCGCCGGATCACCGCGCACGAGCCGCAGAAGAAGGTGGCGTTCCAGACGTCGTTGCCGTCCTGCAGCAGGCCGTAGAACAGCTCGCCCTCGTTGGGCACCTTGCCGAAGGTGCCGAGGTTGCGCTCGAACGGGTCCGGCGAGAAGAAGTAGTGCGGGGTCTGCACCACCGCCAGGTTCGGCTCGCGCACCAGGTGGCCCATCGACACCTGCAGAAACGAGCGCGAAGGCATGTGGTCGCAGTCGAAGATGGCCACGAACTCGCCGTGGGTCTTCTTCAGCGCCGCATTGATGTTGCCGGCCTTGGCGTGGTTGTTGTTGGTGCGGGTGAGGTAATGCACGCCGGCCTGCTCGCAGAACTCGCGCAGCTCGTCGCGGCGGCCGTCATCGAGCACGTAGACGTTGAGCTTGTCCTCGGGCCAATCCAGCACCGAGGCGGCCAGGACGGTGGTGCGGACCACCGACAGCGGCTCGTTGTAGGTGGGGATGAACACGTCCACCGTCGGCCATAGCGACTGGTCCTCCGGCAGCGGCACCGGCTTGCGGTTCAGCGGCCAGGCGACCTGGAAGTAGCCGAACAGCAGCACGACGAAGGCGTACAGCTCGGCCATCACGAGGCCCAGGCCCAGGGTGAGGTCGACCAGGCTGCTGACGCCCATCGTCTCGGTCAGGCGCCACCAGATGTAGCGCGTGGACATGGTCAGCGACAGGCCCATCAGGGCCAGCACCGCGACCCGGCTGGGACTGCGCCGCATCAGCAGCGCCGCCAGGAACACCGCGCCAGACAGCAGCAGCTGGTGCTTGACGTCCAGCGGCACGCTGGCCACGAACACGAGCAGCCCGAGCCCTGCCAGGCACAGGACCCAGAAGGCCACCCTCTCCAGGACGTTGCCGCCCCCGTTGTTCCCCGACCCCATTGCCTCTCCTTCGCGATGCGTTCCGGCGCCCCTGCCCCGGTCTGGTGGGCGCGGCCGCCCGGTGCACGGTTCCCGCCTCAGGAACCACGCAGCCGCCGCAGCGGACTTTCATTGGCCGGCGCGCCCCCCTGCCCGGCCAGCCGGTCGAACAACTGCTGCAGCGGGGTGCGCGCGGCCGCCGCGGCCGGTGCGTGTACCGTGCCGGCCGGATTGCGCGTGGACGGCATCGGCCGGACCACCGGGACCGGGGCCATCGCAGCTGGCGCCGGCGCCGGCGTGGCCGGAACTGGATCGGCCGCCGCCCCGGCGGTGCCGCTGGCCGGGCGCG
>JBQGEI010000116.1:0-1839 GCA_052039535.1 Pseudoxanthomonas sp. | reverse complement strand
GCGAGCTGATCGGCGGCGGCGGCACCACCTCGGTGAGCTTCCCGGTCAGCGCGATCCAGGGCGGCGGGCCGTACGAGTTCTTCTGCAGCTTCCCCGGCCACTGGGCGATGATGCACGGCACGATCCAGGTCGGCGGCTGATTCCACCCCCGGCAGGCGATGGCGCGGCGCCGGCACGGGCCGCGCCATCGGCGTTTTCCGGCCTCAGGAACGGCGCGGTGGAGCGGGTGAGTGCCGCACGGGGACAGCCAGCCTGCGTGTCGCCCGGTAGCCCGGATAAGCAGCGACCCGGCGCGCCGCGTCCCGGACCGTCCGCGTCAGCGGTCACCTCGCGCTCGCGCGTTCCGGAACGCAATTGTGGCCAGGTCCCGGCGACTGCCGCCCGGTGACTCCAGGCCCGCGCCGATGGCGGAGGCGATGAAGGATGGAGCCGGGCACGACCCGAGGTGCCACCGTCGGCGGCGCGTTCGAAGAACGATGGGTCGCCAGGGCGGAGTCATCGCATCGGCGTGCATGGCAGGGGCGGCAGTCCAGGGGAAGGCCGCAGGCTGCTCAAACGCTGGCGGGCGTGGACCTACCCCGCTTCGGCGCGCAACGCCCCGCATCCCCGCCGCAGCAGTTGCGGGTGAGGAAGCCGATCAGGTCGTTCATGGCGTCGAAGTCGGCGCGGTAGGTGATGCGCCGGCCTTGGGCCTGGCCGCCGATCAGGCCGGCCTGGCTCAGCTCCTTCAGGTGGAAGGAAAGGGTGGCGCCGGGCAGGGACAGGGCGGTGGCGATGTCGCCGGGGCTGCGCCCGTCCGGTCCGGCCTCCACCAGCAGCCGAAAGATCGACAGCCGGGTGGGGTTGCCGAGCGCGGCCAATGCGGTGGTTGCGGTTGTCAATTCCATGATTCTAGAATAGTCGAACAGTTCGACAGGGCACAACGCCATGGAACCACACGACCTTCCCCACCTGGTACCTGATGCGTTGGAGCCGGTGGATGCGGCACGCCTCGGTGCCGGCGACACGCATCCGCCGCGGATCCTGGTGCTGTACGGCTCGCTGCGGCCGGAGTCCTACAGCCGCAAGCTGGCGCTGGAGGCGGCGCGGCTGCTGCGCCACTTCGGCGCCGAGGTGCGCGTGTTCGATCCACACGACCTGCCCATGCAGGGCAGCACCGGCCCGGAGCATCCGAAGGTGCAGGAGCTGCGCGCGCTGTCGCTGTGGTCCGAGGGGCAGGTGTGGGTCAGCCCGGAGCGGCACGGCGCGGTCACCGCGGTGTTCAAGAACCAGATCGACTGGCTGCCGCTGGAAGACGGCAGCGTGCGCCCGACCCAGGGCCGCACCCTGGCGGTGATGCAGGTGTGCGGCGGCTCGCAGTCGTTCAACGTGGTCAACACGTTGCGGGTGCTGGGCCGCTGGATGCGCATGGTCACCATCCCCAACCAGTCCTCGGTGCCCAAGGCCTGGCAGGAGTTCGACGGCAACGGGCGGATGAAGCCCTCCGGCTACTACGACCGGGTGGTCGACGTGATGGAGGAACTGGTCAAGTTCACCTGGCTGGTGCGCGGCCGCAGCGACTACCTCACCTCGCGCTACAGCGAACGCAAGGGCGACCTGGCGGCGGCGTCGCTGGCCGCGGCCGCCGGTGCGGTGGAGGCGGCCGCTCCCGCTGCGCACGTGCCGGCCCCCGGTGCGGCGTGCTGTGCCGGCGCCTGCGCGGCGCCGGCGCAATGAGCGGCGTGGCGGCGGCCGGGCAGGGACGCGGCAGGCGCGGCGACGGGAGGCGGTGATGGGCGTGTTCGAGCGGTTCCTGTCGGTGTGGGTGGCGCTGGGCATCCTTGCCGGCATCGGCCTGGG
>JBQGEI010000115.1:0-7404 GCA_052039535.1 Pseudoxanthomonas sp. | reverse complement strand
CGCAGCAGTTCCAGGTAGTTGGCCAGCCCGGTGAAGCGCAGGTTGGCGGGGTCGGCCAGGGCGTACAGGTCGAAGTCGGTCAGGCTCAGCGCCAGCGCGGCCAGCACCGGCAGGGCGAAGAACACGCCGATGACCAGCAGTGCCGGCGCGGCGAACAGCCAGCCGGCGATGCGCATGTTCATGGCGATGCCTCCGTGGCCGCGTCACGCGCATGCATCCAGCGGCGCTTGGCGAGGATTCCGTCAACGCGCGCATCCAGCTCGCGCACGGCCTGGTCCTGCGGCAGCCCGCCACGCACGACGCGCTCGGTCACCAGGCGCATCTCCTGCACGATGCGCTCCCACTCCAGCACCTTCGGCGCCGGCCGGACCCGCTCCAGCTGGTCGCGGAAGGCGGCCGCCAGCGGATCACCCGCCAGCTGCGGGTGTTCCCAGGCGCTGCGCCGGGGCGGCAGGTCGCCGATCATGGCGTGGAAGCGCTGCTGGATGTCCGGGCGCGACAGGAACTCCACCAGCTGCCAGGCCTGCTCCGAGCGCGGCGAACCGCGGAACAGCACCAGGCTGGTGCCGCCGGCGATGCCCGCGCCGGGCCCATCCGGGCCAGGCAGGGGCATGGTGCCCCACTGTCCTTCCAGTGCCGGCGGCTGGCGGCGCCTGAACTCGCGGATGTTCCAGGGGCCGGACAGGTAGAACACGTACGAGCCCCGGAAGAACTCGTCCCAGACATTGGAGATCTGCGTCTCGGAGACCTTGGGGGCCCAGCCCTGCTCGAAGATATTGGCGTAGAAGGCAAGCGCGCGCCGGAAGCCGGGACTTTCGAAATTGCCCCGCGTATCGCCGTCGCGCAGCAGCGGGTCGTCCTGCTGCAGGGCCAGCGAGAGCTGCTGCTCGAACTCGTTGAGTGGCATCAGGATGGCGTGCCGGCCGGGCACCTGCTGGCGCATGACCGCCGCCATCGCCTGCTCCCACTCGGCCCAGGTGCGCGGCGGGGACTCAACGCCGGCCTGCCGCAGCAGGTCCCTGCGGTAGTACAGCAGGCGCGTATCCACGTACCAGGGCACGCCGACCAGCTCGCCATCGACCACCGCAGTGTCCCAGATGCCCGGGACGTAGTCCTGCTGGTCGACCACCGGGGAGGCCGCCACGCGCGCCTGCAACGGCTGCAGCGCACCGAGCTGGGCGAACTCGGGTATCCAGGTATTGCCCAGCTGGCACACGTCCGGCAGCGCGTCGGCGGCGAAAGCGGTCAGCAGTTTCTCGTGCGCAGCGGTCCAGGGGATCTGCTGGATCTGCACGCGGATGCCGGTTTGCCGTTCGAACTCCGGCATCAGCTCGGCCACCACCTCGGCCTCGCGACCCATCGCCCAGAAGCGCAGCGGCTCCTGCGCGGCGGGCCGCGCGCAGCCGGAGAACAGCGTGACCAGCAGCAGCGTGGCCATGCATCCCCCCAGCCAGCGCGAGGCCGATGCCATCAGCGGCCCGGCGGCTGGGCGCGGTTGGCGGCCTGCTTCTCGTCCTTGCGCTGCTGCGACTTGCGCTGGGCATCGGCGGCGGCGGCCCGGGACTCGGCGATGCCCACCGAGCGCGCGTGCGCCGCAGCTCCATCGGCCTGCATGCCCTCCTCGGGCTCGTCCTCCGGCGTCAGCCAGCCGCCGCGGAACCCTGCCCGCTCCAGCCCGGTGCGGATGTACGGGCTCTTCTTCATCACCGACCAGACGAACTCGTTGCGGTAGTTGGCGATCATCGCCAGGATCGGCCCCTGGTCGATGCCGATGTAGTCGCTGGCCACCCAGCCGCGGCCCGGCACCCGGCGCCCGGTCTTGAGCGGGATGTCGTAGTCGAAGCTGGGATTGAACGAATCCAGGAAGCCGTAGCTGGAGTAGAGATAGTCGCCGTATCGGCGGTGCATCTCCTCGGTGGCCGGGATCACCACCTCCGGCGCGAACACGATCGAGGAGATCGCCGCGGTCGGCACGATGGTGCCGTCGTCGAAATTCTCGCGCAGGCCCGCGCCGCGGGAGGAGTAGTGACGGAACTCGCGTTCCTCGCCGCGATAGATCTGGCGGGTGTTCTGCGGGCCGTCGGCCGCGGTCAGGCCCCAGACGTTCTCGCCGTAGTCCTTCCACTTCATCGGGTTGGCGATGGCGTACTCGCGCTGGGCCAGGGTGGCGCGGCGGCTGTTGAGGAAATAGTCGATCCCGCGCTCGCGCATGTACTGGTCCTGGATGTCGCGGAAGTCGATCCAGACATGGCTGAACTGGTGGCCGAACAACGGCCCGAAGCTCAGGTACTCCTGGCCGTAGTACACGCCCCAGTCGTCGTTGTAGGTGCGGGTCCAGACCGTCCAGGCGTCCGCGTCCACCGGGTGGGTGGGCGAGCCCAGGGCCAGGATGTACATCATCATGGCCTCGTTGTAGCCCATCCAGTCGTAGGTGATGAAGCCGCTCTCCGGGAACCAGCCCATCGACACCAGCGGGTCGCGCACCTGCAGCCAGGTCCAGTCGACCCGGCGGTAGATCTGGTCGGCGATCTGGCGTATCTCCTGCTCGCGCGGATCCTCGCCCTCGTAGTAGGCCTGGGCGAACAGCACGCCCATCATCAGCAGCGCCGTATCCACGCTGGACAGCTCCACCCAGCTGTCGTAGCGGTGGCCGTTCTGCATGTCCAGGAAATGGTAGTAGAAGCCCTTGTGCCCGCCTTTGCCGGTGGCCTGCGGCCCCTGGGGGATGTCGCGCAGGAAGCGCAGGGTGGTCAGCGTGCGGTCCACCGCCTGGGTCCGGCTGACCCAGCCGTTCTCGATGCCGATCGGATAGGCGGTCAGCGCGAAGCCCATCGAGGCGACCGACGCGAACGGCCGCGAAGGATAGCGGTCGGGCGTCAGGCCGTTCTGCTCGTTGGTGGTGTCCCAGAAGAACTGGAAGGTGCGCCGCTCGATGTCGCCGAACAGCGGCGGCAGTTCGGGGCGTGGCGGGCGCTCGGGCAGCACCGGCTCGATCAGGATGACGTCAGGCTTGGGGGGCGGCGGAATGGCCGGATCCGGTTGCGGCGCCTCCTGCCGGCAACCGGCCAGCAGGAGCAGGAGGCCCGCCAGGGCAAGGGTGCAGCGTTGCAAGTTCCACCGTTTCAAACCCACGTCTCCAGTCGCGGCGCCACGCCGCCTCCCCTGTCACGCACGCCCCGCCGCCGTGCGGCCAGGTGGCCGGCGGCGGCGTGCGTGCCGTCCTCACCAGTCGATCCCGAACGTCAGCTTGAACGTGCGCGTCGGCAGGGCGATCGAAAGCGGCGTGCCCCAGGCGGGATTCTGCGGCTCACCCGGCCCGCCACGCCAGTCCTCGTAGCCGTCGTAGTTGGACCAGTTGAACACGTTGAGCAGGTCGCCACGTATGCGGAAGCTGATCCCGCCGCCGGTATCCCACACCTTCTCCATCGCCAGGTCCACCTGCCGGAAGTTCTCGTCCGGCGTGTAGCTCTGGAAGCGGCAGTAGGCCGACAGCTCGAAGTTGCAGTTCTGGTAGTAGCGCGGCGTCGCGTCGGCCCACGTGCCCTTGCCGGAGAAGGTCATGCCCCACGGCCCGTCCCAGATGCCGGTGAGCACCACGCGGTTCTCCGGCACCTTGCCGGGGAACCATCCATAGTCCTCGATCCGCTCGGCATTGAATCCGCCCGGCCAGCCGTCCAGCGGGCTGTTCTGTTCGGAGTCGGTCCAGGTGTAGGCCAGGGTGACGCCCCAGGGCGAGGAGCGCGAGTACGGCTTTTCCGCCTTCAGGTACACCGAGCGGGTGCGGGTCTCCAGCGCGTTCTGGGCGATGATCAGGTTCGAGAACGGCGCGAAGCCCTGGCCCCACGGCGGCGGATCGGTGGCATCCGGCGGGATGGGCGGGAAGAAGCTCCCGTCGTCGCGGCGGTTGCCCAGCAGGAAGGCGATGCCGTCGTGGCTGCGCACGTACGAGGCCGCCAGCTCGGTGTTCCAGTCATTGCCGCCCAGCTCGAAGGTGTTGCGGATGCCAAGGCTGAACTGGTCCGAGTACGGAACTTCCAGGTCGTTGCGGTTGAGGAACACCTCGCGCGAGCCGGCCACCGAGGAGGCGCGCAGGAATTCCGGGTCCAGGTAGCGCGGATCCCAGGCGCGGCAGGTGGCGTCGGCACCGATGTCGCACGGATGCAGCGGGGTATCGAAGTTGTAGACGTACTGGCCCCAGCTCGCCTTCGAGACCTCGCTCTGCAGGTAGTCGAAGAGGTTGCGGTCGTACGAGCGCCCGGCGCCGCCGAACAGCACGTGGCGCTGGTCGCCGGCAAAGTCGTACGAGAAGCCCAGCCTCGGCGCCCAGTTGTCCTTGTCGGCCTTGCGGTTGCTCCCGGTGCTGATGTAGTCGCGCACGTCGATGCCCGAGCCGGGCAGGTTGGCATTGGAAGCCAGCAGCGCGTCCACCACCTCGGCCGGGGTGACGTGATCCTCGTAGCTGGGGGTCTGCTCGTAGTCCCAGCGCACGCCCAGGTTGAGGGTCAGGTGCTCGTTGACCTCCCAGTCGTCCTGGATGTACAGCCCGAACTGCTTGTTGCCCGATGACACCGTGCCGTCGCCGAAGCCGGCCACCGGCGCGCCGAACTCCACGTGTACCGGGACGGTGAGGCTCTCCCGGATGTCGTAGTAGAAGACCGGGTTGTACTTGTTCTGCTCCAGGGTCTGCAGGTCGACCTTCTTGTACTTGATGCCCATCTTCAGCGTGTGGCCGCCCCAGCCGCTGAAGGTCAGGTCATCCTGGAACGACCAGCCCTTCTGGCCCTTGTCCTGGTAGTTGTCGCTGCCACCGGCGCGCACGATGGTGTCCCACCAGTTGCCATCGCTGAGGAAGTAGCCGGGCTCGAACCGCGCCGGCCGCGGGCTCCAGAACGCATCCTCGTAGGTGATGTGCGCATCGTTGAGCCAGTTGCCCGCGGTAAGCTGGTAGCGCAGGTCGACGCGGGTTTCCTCGTTGGTGTTCAAGGTGGCGGCCGGCGGCAGGCGCTGGTCCTGCACCTGGATGGTCTCGCTCTCGTCGCGGTACTTGGCGGTCAGCTCGAAGTAGTGGTTCTCGCCGAACAGCCAGTCGATCTTGCCGAAGTACAGGTCTTCCTTGAACGGCGAGGTGTAGGTGCCGTTGCCGTACTCGGCCCGCAGGCCGGCGGGGAGCTCGTCCGGCTGGTAGCCGCGCCCGAGCAGGAAGGTGCGCGGCGAGGCGTATTCCTTGGCCTCGTAGGCGATGAAGAAGTGCGCGACGTCGCGGATGATCGGCCCGCCGACGCTCAGCCCGTACTGTTCCTGCTTGCTGCGGGCCTTGGTTGCGCCCTCGCGTTCCTCGAACCGGCTGGGCGATCGCCAGCTGGTGTGGGTGCGATCCCAGAAGAAGCTGCCTTCGAACTCGTTGCTGCCGGAGCGGGTCGCGGCCACGATCGCCGCGCTGCTGAGCTGGTCGAACTCGGCCTTGTAATTCTGGGTGATGACCTTGTATTCACCGATGGCCGACTGCGGGAACGGGTTGCCGCGGCTGGTGTCCTGGCCGCTGATGCCGCCGGTGGTGACGTAGTTCTTCTGGCCCACGCCATCGATGAACACATTGACCGCGTTGGCGCTCTGGGCGCCCGAACGCAGGCGGGTATTGCCGCTGGCGTCGCTGACGAACTGCACGCCCGGCACGGTGTCGGCGAAGGCCAGGAAGTTGCGCGTGTTCTGCGGCAGGGCCTGGATCTGCTTCTGGCTGACGTAGCTGGCGACTTCGGAGGTGCGGGTCTCCACCGCCGCCTCGGCGGTCACCTGCACCGCCTCCATCGTGGTGGCATCACCGCCACTGGCCGTCTCCGGCAGACCGCCCACCGACAGGTCCACGGTCGCGGTCTGGCCCACCTGCACGGTGAGTTCGCGCGTGGCGCTCTGGCCGCCGGACTGCACCTCCACCCGGTAGGTGCCGGGCGGCAGTCCTGCCAGGGTGTAACGGCCCTCGGCCGAGACCTGCACCGAGCGGCGCAGCCCGGTGGCGGTATTGGTCGCGGTGACGCTGGCCCCGGCCGCTGGCGCGGAGTCGGCGTTGACCTGGCCGCGGATGGTGGCCCCGGTGCTCTGGGCGATGGCGGCGCCGCTGCCCAGTACGAGGCAGGTGGCCAGTGCGGCGCTCAGGATGCTGCGCGCGTGACGGTTCGGTCCGGGGCGTTTCATTGCGGTTCCCTCCAGGAGTGCGGATGGGCCTGATCGGCTCAGGCCTGCGTGTCTTCCCCCGGTCCGGGCGCGGGTACGGTCTCCGGCGTGCCGCCACATGACGACCTGACCACGAGCACGGGCGCGATCACCTGGCGGTCGGACAGGGTGTCCGCTCCCGTCCCGCCGGCATCCTCTCCACTTTCGATCTGGTCCAGCAGCCTCTCGACCGCGCGCCTTCCGAGTTGCGCGATACTCACTCGCATCGTGGTCAAGGACGGGTGAACGAAACGCGCCAGCGGAATGTCGTCGAAGCCTGCCAGCGCGATGTCATGCGGTACCCGCAGGCCGGCCTGCGCGAACGCGTACAGGCAGCCCAGCGCCATCATGTCGTTGGCCGCGAAGACCGCATCGGGCCGCTCGGCGGCCGCCAGGATCGCCTTGCCGGCCTGCTCGCCCGAGGCCTCGTCGAAGCTGCCCGGGTATTCGCTGCCGACCGCATCGGGCCACGACGCCATGGCCTGGCGGAACCCCCGCAGGCGCTCGCCGGCGTCGTAGTTGCCGGGCGGCCCGGCGATGAAGGCGATCCTGCGATGGCCCAGCGCGAGGAGGTGCCCGACCATGGCCAGCGCGCCGGCGTGGTTGTCGATTTCCAGCGCCGGCCAGGCGGGAGTCGACTGGCGCGTGTTGACCAGCACCGTCGGCAGCGGCGGCAGGTTCTCCTCGAGGAAGCCCGGCTGCTCGGCGAACGGCGACATCACCAGCAGCCCGTCGACCCGGCCGCGCATGGCGCGCAGTGCGGCTGCCTGCTGCTCCTGGTCGCCGTGGTAGCTGGACAGCAGCATGTGCCGCCGGCGCGCGCGCGCCACCGCGCCGATGCCGCGGATCAACTCGGAGAAGAATTCGCCGTGCAGGTCCGGCAGCACTACGCCGATGGTCTGGGTGCTGCGGCTGCTGAGGCTGCGCGCCGCGCCATGCGGGCTGTAGCGCATCCGCTGCGCCACCTCGAACACCAGCCGGCGCACCGGCTCGGCCACGTTGGCGTGGCCGTTGAGCGCGCGGGACACCGTCGCCACCGACACGCCGGCCTCGCGCGCGACGTCACGGATCGTGACCGCCTGACGCTCCATTGATCGCCTCCTGGCCCCTTCCGGGCCGCGCAACGCCGAATGTAATCGGTTCCAGCGGAGGCGCCAAGCCACCGCGCGCGTCCACCCGGCGCGGCCTGTCAGCCCA
>JBQGEI010000114.1:0-11492 GCA_052039535.1 Pseudoxanthomonas sp. | reverse complement strand
GGCCAGCCGATGCGGCCCGGTGGCGACCTGTACCCGACCCTGGTGCGCAAAGGCCCGGTGCGCCCGCTGCGCGTGTTCCTGCAGGACGGCCGCAACGACCTGGACAACGAGCACGGCAACTGGTTCCTGGCCAACCAGCAGGTGCTGGCGGCGCTGCACTGGGCCAACGCCGAGGCCGACCGCGCCGGCGACACCGGGCCGCGTTACCGCGTGGCCCACGTCTGGGGCGAGGGCGGCCACTCGGACGACCACGGCGGCCGCCTGCTGCCGGACGTGCTGCGCTGGCTGTGGATGCCCGGCGCGCCGGCACCGGCGGACTAAAGCGGCGCCTGCCGGCGCTGGGCCGCGGCGGGTTCCGCTCCGGGGCCGTCTGCCCGGGGCCTCAGTGCATCCCCACGATGCACGCGCCGGATCTCCGCGAAGCGCGGCCTGGCCGATGGGGCGCCGCCACGGGCCGCATCGGCCCCGCGCGATCATGCGCGTCGGGGATCTCAGGGGACGCCGGACGACGAGCGGTTTCGGGGCGCTGTTCGCCTTCTATGCACTGCTGCTGGGACTGGCGCTGGCCAACGTCTGCCATGCCTTCGCCGACATGTACGGCCTGCGCCGGCGGGTTCCGGTGGGCTGGACGGTGCCGCTGCTGGCGGTGGTGCTGATCGTCTGCATCTGCCAGCAGTGGCTGGCCTTCTTTCGCCGCCCAGCCGCAGATGACGCTCAACCTGCCCCAGGTCGCCGGCTGCCTGGCCGTGGCGCTGCCCTACATCGTCATCAGCCGGCTGATCATTCCGCACGAGGGCGAGGCGCCGGGCATGGAAGCCCACTACGCTGCACACCGCGGGCTGCTGGCCGGCATGCTGATGGCGCCGGTCCTGGCCAGCCTGGCGATCAACTTCATCTACGACCTGATCGATGGCGCCGCACTGTCCGCGACGCTGCCCGGCTACGCGGTCTACCACGGCGTGCGCATCGGCCTGGTCGTGCCGATGCTGGTGTGGCCGCACGTCCTGGTGCAGCGCTGCGGCCTGGCCCTGTTCGGTCTCTATACCCTGGCACTGATGTTCCAGCCGCGCGCGGCGCGGGCATCCGGGGCGAGCTCCCGAGCAGGTGGCCCCCACGGTTCACGTGCCCGTGTGTGTCGCGCTGCGATGGTCCGCGGCATGGAACAGCTCTACCTGGTGGTGATCGAGCCGGATCCGGGGCTGCGTGGCCTGGTGCCGGAGCCGGCGCTGCGCCGGCTTGCGCCGGGCCTGTACCTGGTCGCCTCCGGGCAGGGGCGCGCGCCGCTGTACCACGCGGTCAAGCGCCTGACGCGGCCCGACCGGCTGCTGGTCGCACCCCTGGCCGGTGATCCGAAGTTCAAGGGCATGGAGGCCGGTGCGCTGGCATGGCTGCGTTCGCGTGCCGGCGCCGCAGCGGACTTGCAGTCGTCGTGCCCGGGGCCCGACGGCCCGCTCAGCGCGCCAGCGAAGCCTGCAGCGCGCTCGCCAGCGCGGCATCGCCGCTGACCAGGTCGGTCCAGGCCAGCTCCAGGCCCTTGCGCTTGCCCTTAGGCACCAGTTTCAGGCCCTCGGGGCTGACGGTCAGGGTGTAGAGCTCATCGCCGATGGCCAGCTCACGGCGCAGGGGTTTGTCGAGGGGCGTCATGGCCGGTCTCCGGTCGCGGGGTACCCAGTGTGGCCGCCAGCGGGTGCAGCAGGCGTGGGCTGCCGCCGGCCGCTGCCAGTGCCGGCCCGGTGCCCTGGCCGCCGGCCCCGGGTATCCTCGCCCGGCCGGAGGCGCGTCGCGCGTCCGGTCGCATGCGGCCGGGGGCCGCCGCCGGAGCGGACCCGAGGGGGACGCCGGCCACTCAACCAGGGGAAGGACATGACCGGAAACAGGATCAAGGCGGGCCTGGTGGCCCTGTCGCTGGCGCTGGCGCCATGGCTGGCGGCCGATGCCGTCGCACGGGGGCGCGGCATCAGCGGCGAGGAGGCGATGGCGGTGATGAAGGCGATGGAGCTGTCGCCGGAACTGCAGGTCGATGGCGTGGGCGATCCGCGGATCCAGTTCCAGGTCCGGGGCCTGGCCGCGTTCCTCAACTTCTACGACTGCCAGGCCGGGCGCTGCGGTTCGCTGCAGCTGGAAACCGCGCTGGACCTGGAGCACGGCACCACGTTGCAGACGGCGAACGTGTTCAACAGCCGCTACCGCTACGTGCGCCTGCACCTGGACGACGAGATGGACCCGTCCCTGCAGTACGACTTCGAGATGCTGCACGCCGACCATGCCGCGCACCTGCGCAGCCAGGTGGAGATCTTCAGCCAGCTGCTGGCCGGATTCACCGAGGCGATGGATTTCTGATCGCGCGGCGGGCCGCCCCCGCTGCGCGTGGCGGGTGGCGGGTGGCCGTTGGCGGGGCGAGCCTGCGGGCCGCCGCCGCGGCGGTGCCGCAGGGCTCGGCACCATTTCTGGCGCCGGCCCGCGGGACGGCCGGTGAAGTTTCCCGGACGCGCTGTAACACGGCCGGCGGCCATGCCGGCGCAAAGTGGCTCCACCGGCGCCGATCGCGCCGGCCCCACCCAAGGAGCCCTGCCATGACCGCCCGCGCTTTCGCCGTCTCCCGTTCCGCCACCCACATCAGCACCGCCGACGGCGTGCAGCTGTACTACAAGGACTGGGGCCCCAAGGACGGCCCGGTGGTCACCTTCAGCCACGGCTGGCCGCTGAGTTCGGACAGCTGGGAATCGCAGATGCTGTTCCTCGCCTCGCACGGCTACCGGGTCGTGGCGCACGACCGCCGCGGCCACGGCCGCTCCAGCCAGCCGTGGGACGGCAACGACATGGACCACTACGCCGACGACCTGGCCGCAGTGATCGAGGCGCTGGACCTGCGCGATGCCACCCTGGTGGGCTTCTCCACCGGCGGCGGCGAGGTGGCGCGCTACATCGGCCGCCATGGCACCGGGCGGGTCAGGGCGGCGGTGCTGGTATCGGCGGTGCCGCCGCTGATGCTGCGCACCGGCGACAATCCCGGCGGCCTGCCGCTGGAGGTGTTCGACGGCTTCCGCCAGGCCTCGATAGAGAACCGCTCGCAGCTGTACCTGGACATCGCCTCCGGGCCGTTCTTCGGGTTCAACCGGCCTGGCACGCAGGCCAGCGATGCGCTGGTGCGGTCGTTCTGGGCGCAGGGCATGCAGGGCGGGCACCGCAACACCTACGAGTCGATCGCCGCGTTCTCGGCCACCGATTTCCGCCAGGACCTGGCGAAGTTCGACGTGCCCACCCTGGTGATCCACGGCGACGACGACCAGGTGGTGCCGATCGACCTGTCCGGGCGTGCCTCCGCGGCGCTGGTACCCGGCGCGCAGCTGAAGGTCTACGAAGGGGCGCCGCACGGCATCACCGACACCCACAAGACGCGGCTCAACGAGGACCTGCTGGCGTTCCTGCGGCGCTGAGGACCGCTTCCGGCCCGCGGGCGCACGTGGGCGCGCGGGCCGACGCCCCGGCACATCCCGCGTTCAAGCCGGCGCTGGTAGGGTGTGGCGATGGCCGCCATGGGCGGCAACGGGAACCGCCGATGCGCCTGCTGTCCTATGCCCCCGTCCTGGCCCTCCTGTCCGTCGCCGTCGCCGCCCCGGCGTATGCGGACGGGCAGGGCGAGGCGCCGGCCACCGCGCTGGACCTGGCCTTGCCGCAATCCTCGCTGGCCGGCTACCGCAACGATCCACCGGGCACCTGGTATGGCGACACCTCCGGCGTGCCCGCCCCGGCTCGGTCCGGCAAGACGGTTTTCGACCGCGCCGGCTGTCCAGCCTCGCCCACCGGCGAGGCGACCGACATCACCGGCATGGTCGAGGCCGGGGTGGGCTACTCGCGGCATGGCGGCAACAGCAACTGGCAGGCCGCGACGGTCAACTACTGCAAGGAGTACGCCGGTGCCGACGGCAGTCCGCGCACCCTCAACCTGCAGTTGAACGTCGGCAGCCACGAAGGCCCGTACCCGTTCCATGATGCGTACGGGCCCCATGGCCCTTACGCACCGGGCTTCGGCCCGGTGCCCGGTTACGGACCCGGCCCGCTGATGCTGCAGGGCCCCGACTCCCGTCCCCCGCGCCGGCGCGACGAGCGCCGCTGACGCCGCTGGCGCGGAGGCACGGTGCGGTACGCCAGCGCCGCCTCCGGATGGAGCCCGCTCGCCCGCCGGTCCATGAACCGGCCGCGGATCGGCGGGCGCGCCTGCGCGCGCCGGCCTGGTCCGCGCCCTGCACCATTGACGCCGGCGGCGGCCGCGGGTCACCGTGCACCGGCCACGCCGCCAGGCCTGCGCGCCACGCGCACGCCCCATACCCAGGGACGCCCATGACCGAGCCCCAGCCCTCCCGTACGCGCCCGCGCGCATCCCGCCTGCTTCTTGCCCTCGCCCTCGCCGTGGCCCTGCCCGCCGCGCACGCCGGCCCGGCCGGCCCTGCATGGTCGGCGGTACCGGCCACCGCCGGCGCACCCACCGCCCGCCACGAGAACGGCTTCGTCGCCGTGGACGGGCGCCTGTACCTGCTTGGCGGCCGCGGCGAGCGTCCGCTGGACATCTTCGATCCGGCCACCGGCCGCTGGCAGCAGGGCGCGGCGCCGCCGTTGGAAATCCACCACGTCCAGGCGCTGGCCCATGACGGCAAGCTCTACGTGCTGGGCGCGCTGACCGGCGATTTCCCCGAGGAGCAGCCGCTGACCCACGTGCTGGTCTACGACCCTGCCAGCGACCGCTGGAGCCAGGGCGCGGAGGTGCCGACGCACCGGCGCCGCGGTTCGGCCGGCGTGGCCTCGCATGGCGGACTCATCTACCTGGTCGGCGGCAACACCCGCGGCCACATGAGCGGCTACGTGCCGTGGCTGGACGCGTTCGACCCGGCGAGCGGCCAGTGGACCGAGCTGGCCGATGCGCCGCATGCGCGCGACCACTTCCATGCCGTGGTCATCGACGGCCTGCTGTACGCCGCCGGCGGCCGCCGCACCTCGCACGACACCGGCGACACCCTGTCGCTGACCATCCCCGAGGTGGACGTGTACGACCTGGCCAGCGGGCGCTGGAGCACCCTGGCCGCGCCGTTGCCGACCCCGCGCGCCGGCCCCGGCACGGTCGCCTTCGAGGGCCGCCTGGTGCTGATGGGCGGCGAGAGCGCCCGCCAGGTGCCGGCGCATGACGAGGTCGAGGCCTACGACCCTGCCAGCGGGCGCTGGAGCACCCTGGCGCCACTGCCGCGCGGGCGGCACGGCACCCAGGCCACGGTGCTGGGCGAGGCGGTGCACGTGGCCGCCGGCAGTGGCGACCGCGGCGGCGGGCCGGAGCTGGATGACCACCTGGAGCTGGCCCGCTGAGTGGCTGGCTCCCGGCGCGGGCTGTGTGCAGTGCAGCGTGGCCGGGGCGGAAGGGGCGCGTATAAGGGATGGCGGCCGGGTCGACCCGGCCGGGCGCGGCCGGCAGGGGAGGTCGCGACGCAGCATTCCCTCGTCCGTTCCAGCGCGGTGCCTCCGGCGCCGCGGGTCCGTCCTGCAGAAAGGGAGCTTCCATGTCGTTGACGCCGCTGTTCGTGTTCCTCGCCATCGGCCTGGCCGCCGTGGTCGGCCTGGGTACCGTCGCCCTGCGCCGCGAACGCAGGTAACACCTCCGCGCCCGGTCCCGGCGCGTGTTCCCCGTCTCTGCTCCGGCACGCCTGCGCGTGCGGCGCCCGTGTGCCGGCGCTCCGCGCGGCGCTGTCGCCTTGCGCGCCGCCCGCCGGCGCTTGCGCCCTCGCGAGCGCCACTGGTTCACCGCCCGTGGACGGGCGCTGGCCAAGCATGGGCGCCGCCGCCGGTCCTGGCCTGCGCGGCGCCCACCGGGCCCGAGCGCCCGCCACGCAAGGAGCGAGACCATGCTGCTGGCCCTTTCCAGCAATGCCGCCTACACCGGCATGAACGTGCTGATGATCGTCGCGGGCATCTTTGCCCTGATCCTGACCGTGCTGTGGATCCTGGTGCCGTTCGCGGTGTTCGGGATCAAGCCGCTGCTGCGCCAGCTCATCGCCGAGCAGCGCCGCACCAACGACCTGCTGACCACCCCGCCGGTGGCGGCCGGGCACGTCGCGCCGGGCCCGGTGGCGCATACGGTGGAGCCGGTGCGATCCGGCGATCCGGTCTACGTACACCGCGCCCCGTAGAGCGGCAGGTGCAGCGGCGGCCGGCGTGGCCGCCGCCGCACCGGTGGGATGCCCGCCGGACCGGCCGGAGATGTCCGGCGCGCACGGGATACAGCCAGGCACACGCCGGTTGAACGGTTCATTGGACGGGCTGGCGCCTGCGGTCCGCGTCTCGGATCCTGAGACGCCCCCAGGGCAGGCTCGCGGCATGGAGTTGCAGGACAAGCTCGCGATCCTCGCCGACGCGGCCAAGTACGACGCGTCCTGCGCCTCCAGTGGCGCGGGGCGCCGCGATTCGCGCGGCACCGGCGGGGTCGGCAGCACCGAGGGCATGGGCATCTGCCACTCGTACACGCCCGACGGGCGCTGCGTGTCGCTGCTGAAGATCCTGCTGACGAACTTCTGCATCTACGACTGCGCGTACTGCGTCAACCGGGTGAGCAGCAACGTGCGTCGCGCGCGCTTCGCCACCGGGGAGGTCGTGCGGCTGACGCTCGACTTCTACAAGCGGAACTATATCGAGGGCTTGTTCCTCTCCAGCGGCATCATCCGCAATGGCGACTACACCATGGAGCAGCTGGTGGAGGTCGCGCGCAGCCTGCGCGAGGACCACCACTTCGCCGGCTACATCCACCTCAAGACCATCCCCGAGGCCGCGCCGGAGCTGCTGGAGAAGGCCGGCCGCTATGCCGACCGGCTGAGCATCAACGTCGAACTGCCCACGGTGGAAGGCCTGGCCAGGCTCGCACCGGAAAAGCGCGCCGACGGCATCCGCGGGGCCATGGGCGAACTGCGCTGGCGGATCGACGAGAACACCGAGGCGCGCAAGGCGGCCCGGCTGGCGAGGACCGGCCCGCGGCGGCGGACGCCGCGCTTCGCCCCGGCCGGACAGAGCACCCAGATGATCGTCGGCGCCGACGGCGCGGACGACGGCGTGATCCTGCGCACCAGCAGTGCGTTGTATGGCGATTTCCGCATGCGCCGGGTGTACTACTCGGCGTTCAGCCCGATCCCCGATGCCTCCGCCCAGCTGCCGCCGCGCGCGCCGCCGCTGCAGCGCGAGCACCGCCTGTACCAGGCCGACTGGCTGCTGCGGTTCTACGGTTTCGAAGTGGACGAGATCGTGCCGCTCACGCCCCAGGCCGGCAGCGGCATGCTCGACCTGGACATCGATCCCAAGCTGGCCTGGGCGTTGCGCCATCCGCAGCATTTCCCGGTGGACCTCAACAGCGCGCCGCGCGAGATGCTGCTGCGCGTGCCGGGGCTGGGCGCGCGCAACGTGGACCGGCTGGTCAGCGCGCGGCGCCATGGCCGGCTGCGGCTGGAGGACCTCGGTCGCCTGCGCGCGCCGCTGAAGAAGCTGCTGCCATTCGTCAGCGTGCTCGACCATCATCCGCGGGCGCGCCTGGACGACCCGGCGCGGCTGCGCGCGCAGCTGGCTCCGGCGCCGCGCCAGGCCGACCTGTTCGGATGAGCGGCTTCCGCGCCGCGCTGGATCCGCCCTGGGACGTGGGCGCCTGGCGGGCGGCCGCGCGCCAGGCCTGGGCCGCGGGGCTGGCGCCGGAGCAGGTGGACTGGAACGGCGACGCGCAGCCCGGCCTGTTGCCCTGGCCGGACCTGGGATCGGCCCCACCGCGCGCCGACATGCCCGCGCTCTCGGTTCCGCCCGGCTTCCTGGACCTGGCCGCGCGCGTGCTGTGCCACCGCGACCCTCAACGGCATGCGCTGCTGTACCGGATGCTGTGGCGCATCGGCCACGGCGGGCGCCAGCTGCTGGAGCGCAGCACCGATGCGGACGTGGTCCGCGCCCGGGTGCTGGAGAAGGCGGTGCGCCGCGACACCCACAAGATGAAGGCGTTCGTGCGCTTCCGCGCGGTGCCCGGCGAGGAGGAGACCTACATCGCCTGGTTCGAGCCGGAACACTGCATCGTCGACCGGGTCGCGCCGTTCTTCGCCCGGCGTTTCGCCGGCATGCGCTGGACCATCGTCACCCCGTACCGCAGCGCGCGCTGGGACGGGACGCAGCTGTGGGCCGGGCCGGGCGGGCAGCGCAGCGACGTGCCGGCCGACGACGCCCATGACGGCCTGTGGCGCACCTACTACGCCAACATCTTCAACCCGGCCCGGCTCAACACCCGGATGATGCGCCAGGAGATGCCGCAGAAGTACTGGCACCTGCTGCCGGAGACCCACCTGCTGCCGGCGCTGGTGCGCGAGGCCGGCGCACGGGTCCGGGACATGGCCGAGCGCGCGCCGCAGCCACCGCGGCGGCGCATCCGGCGTCCGCCCGGTGCCGGCGGCTAGTCGGCCACCGGCGTCCAGCGGAACGCCAGCAGGCGGTTGCCGCGCAGCAGCGGTACCAGCAGCAGCTGCCGGTCCGGCAGGTAGAGGTGGTCGGCGTTGCCGCTCTGCAGCTGCAGCAGCGGCGTGGCCGAGCCGTCGGCGGCCACGTGCAGCAGCCGGCCGGCGGTGAAATCGGTGACGGTCCATCCGCCCTGTCCGTCTGGCTCGATGCCGTCGATCTGGCCGATCGGCGTGGTGCCGATGCGCCCGGCGCGGCCATCGGCCAGGTCGAACGTGCTCAGGTGGCCGCGCTCGCCGGTGGCCGGCACCTCCCAGCTGCCGGCCAGCAGGCGCCCGCCGTCGGCGCGCAGGCCGTTGAAGTGGCCGGTGGCCGGCACGTCGACCTGGACCCACGGCGCGAACCCTTCGCGCGAGAGCCGGTAGACCGTCGCCAGCCGGCGGCTGTAGACGTAGACGTTGCCAGCCTCATCGGCGGTGCAGTCGTTGAACTGGCCCGGTCCGCCGTCCAACGGCCGGTGGCGCGCGGCCACGGTGCCGGCTTCCGGATCGATCTCCACCAGCGCATCGTCGTCGCCCACGTAGAGGCGGCCGTTGGCCAGGGCGAGCCCCTTGGGGTTTTCCAGGCCGCCGATCCACTCCAGGTCCAGGATCCGGCCCTCGCCATCGAGCCGGCTGATGAACCCGTCGCCGGGGGTGGCGCCTTCACCGGTGCTGGCCATGTTGGAGACGTAGAAGCGGTCGCGCGCGACGTCGTACACCACCGACTCGGGCGCGGCGAACCCGGTGGCCTGCCACAGCAGCGCCGGCTCGGTCGCGGGGGTGGCCAGCAGCGGCAACGGGGCCGGCGCCAGCAGCAGGGCGCATGCGCGCAACAGCGATCGGGACATGTGCATGGGCATGGGCGGGAGCCTCCGGTGGCGACGTCCGCAGGGTAGCGCGCGCGGTCGCCGGATGGTGCCTGCGGCTAGACTTGCGGCCGAAGGCGCGGGAGGGCCGTGGCCGATCGGGGGACACATGGGAGCACGCAGGATCTGCCTGGCACTGTGCCTGGCATCGCTGGCACTGCCGGCCGCGGCAAGTGGGAAGTTCACCTGGCCGGAGGGCCGCAGGGCCGCGGTCAGCCTGGCCTACGACGATGCGCTGGAGTCGCAGCTGGACAACGCGGTGCCTGCGTTGCAGCGCCACGGCCTGAAGGCCACGTTCTACATCGTGCCCGGCCGCGAGGGCCTGCAGAAGCGGCTGGAGGAATGGCGCGCGCTGGCCGGCATGGGCCACGAGCTGGGCAACCACAGCCTGTCCCATCCGTGCTCCGGCCACGGGCCGGGTCGCGAATGGGTGCAGCCGCTGCACGACCTGGACCGCAAGACCGTGGCCCAGCTGCGCGAGGAGGTCGAGCTGGCGGACGTGTTCCTGCGCGCGATGGACGGGCGCGAAGGCCCGCGCACCTACACCGCGCCGTGCGGCGACAGCACCGTGTCCGATGGCAACTACATCGACGCCATCGCCGACCGCTTCGCCGGCATCAAGCTGGTCGGTGGCGACGTGGTGCCGGACATGTGGGCGCTGGATCCGGCGGCGGTGCCTGCCGCGGTACCGGCCGACGTGACCGGGGCGCAGCTGATCGCGCTGGTCGAGGAAGCCGGGCGCAAGGGCACGATGGTCGGCTTCACCTTCCACGGCATCGGGGGCGACTACCTCTCCGTGTCCACCCGGGCGCACGAGGAGCTGCTGGCCTTCCTGGCCGCCAACCGCGACCGCTACTGGACCACCACCTTCGTCGAACAGATGCAGTGGGTGCGCGGGCAGCAGGCCGCCCGCGGCCGCGCCCCGGCCGGGAAAGCCGGCCGTTGAGGAACGCGCCCCGCGCCGGCGGCAGGCCCGCGTTGCGCCCGCTGGCCGTGGCATTCCATTCGCTGGTCGCCCTGCTCACCGGGGTGGCCACGCTGCCGGCGGTCAACCTCGCCGGCAGCGCCCTGGCCACCGCGACGGGAATGGCGGCCGGAGGCGGACCGCGGCTGGCCTGGGACCTGGCCTGGCTGGTGCTGTCGCTCGCCGCCGGGGCGGGGCTGTCGGCGTGGATGGCGCCGCGTGCGCCGCGCTGGCATGCGCTGGGCCTGCTGGCAGGGTTCCAGGCCCTCGCGATCGCAGGCGTGGTGCGCATGGGCGAGGACTGGCCCCTGTGGTTCAGGGCCGCGGTGGTGCTGGCGCCCGCGGTGCTGGTCGTGGCCGGGGCATGGCCATGGCGTCGCCGCGTGCGTTGAAACACGCGGCACGTCGCCGACCTCACTCCTGGAAGTGGATCCGGATCGAGTCCGCGCTGCGGTCTGCCGGGCCGTGGTACACGGCCTCGATGTTGTTGCCGTCCGGATCGAGCGCGAACGCCGCGTAATAGCCGGGATGGTAGGGACGTTCGCCGGGCGCGCCGTTGTCGCGGCCGCCGGCCGCCAGGGCCGCGGCGTGGAAGGCTTCGACCATCGCCCGGTCCGCGGCCTGGAATGCCAGGTGCACGCGGCCGGTCGCCACGCCGGCGGCCGCCGCGCTGTCCACGCTGGAGACGAACAGCTCGTCGATCCAGAACCAGTCGTCGCCAGAGCCGCCCAGCGGCACGCCAAGCGCGGCGGCCACCGCGGTGTAGAAGCGCTGGCTGGCGTCGAGGTCGCGGACCACCAGGTGCAGGTGGTCGATCAGCCGGCCGCGGTGCAGTTCCATTGTTTCCATGGGCATTCCCTCCGGGAGTCAGCCTGCACTGTAACGCCGGGAGGGTCGGGTTCAGCGGCGGGGCCGGTCAGGCGACATGCGCTCGTAGTCCTCCGGCTCGGCGTGGTTGCGTGCCGGGTCGGTGTCGGGCATGTCCTGTTCCTTCCAGCGCGCATGGTCGTTGCGGTAGCGGTCGGCGGTGTGCGGCTTGTCCTGGTCCGCGGCCGGGCGCTCGTTGTCACGGGTGCTGTGCTGTTCGGGGGGTGAGGTCGGGCGGGTCATGGGGGCCTCCGCAAAGCGGCGCGGGGGGGGCGCCCCCCCGGCCCCCCGCCCCCCGGG
>JBQGEI010000113.1:0-1940 GCA_052039535.1 Pseudoxanthomonas sp. | reverse complement strand
CGTGTTGACGGCGTTGGCCGCCTGCGCGCGTGCGCTGAGCGTGGCGCACCGGGCGAACGCCAGTTCCTTCAGCGGCATGGTCACGTTGCCGCCGAGCCCGCCTCCGGCGGCGAAGTCCGCGAGGATCGCGGCGAAGCGCTCCGGCGGCGCGTCGATGGCCGTGTACTGCAGCGGGATCCCGGTCTGCCGCGCGAATGCCGCGTGGATCTGCGGCGACAGCGAGTGGGAGATGGGGTGGCCAAAGACGGCGTAACGGGCTTCGGGCATGGCGTCCTCGAGGTTGGAGGCAACGGGCCGGCGGCAGCTAGACTGCGGTCCCCGGATGACGGACCGCGCCATGCGACGCCCACTGCAGGCGACCCTTTGCCTGAGTCTACTCCTGCCGACCACCGCGGTCGGCCTGGCCGAGTTTGGCATCGAGGGCCTGTGGACCGTGTCCACGCGCGATACCGAACTGCGCGGCAGCATCTCCCCGGACGGCCAGTGGATCGTGTGGGGCAGCGACCGCGCCGGCGGCAGCGGCGGCATGGACCTGTGGCGCGCGCGACGCGACGGCAACCGCTGGGTCGAGCCGCAGCCGCTGCCTTTCAATACCGGGGCGCAGGACACCGAGCCGGCGTTCTCGCCGGACGGGCGATGGCTGTACTTCGCCTCCGACCGCAAGGGCGGCCGTGGCGGGCTGGACCTGTACCGGGTTGCCTTTGACGGGCAGGTCTGGGGCATGCCGGAGCCGCTGGATGCGCTCAACACCGCAGGCGACGAACACTCGCCCACGCCCGGGCAGCGGCGGCTGCTGTTCGCCAGCAGCGGCCATGGTGGCGTGGGGGCGCTGGACCTGTTCGCGGCCGAGCTGCGGGTGGACGACAGTCTCGGCCCGCCGGTGCGGCTGCCGGGCATCAACACCGGTGCCGACGAGCTGGACGTGATGGAACTGGACGGTGGCCGCGCGCTGCTGTTCGCACGGCGCGACCGCGGCACCGGGGCCATCCAGCTGCACCTGGCCGCGTGCCAGGGCGCGGCCTATGTCGAGCAGGGCCCGTGGACGCTGTCGTTCAACACCGCCGGGGGCCAGACCCGCGCCCCGGTCGTGGACCTGTCGCGTCCGGCCGACCTGCTGGTCACCGGCACCGCGCCGGCGCCGAAGGCCGGCAACGGCGACCTGTACCGGGTCGCGGTGCCATCGCTGCGCGGCGCCGACGGCTGCATGCCCGTGCCCGGCGCCTGAGCGCGCCGGGTCCGGAACTCAGCCCTCGCGCAGCCAGCGCGCCGCATCCAGCGCGTAGTAGGTCAGCACCCCGTCGGCGCCGGCGCGCTTGAACGCCAGCAGCGCTTCCAGCGCGCAGGCGCGCTCGTCCAGCCAGCCGTTGGCCGAGGCGGCCTTGAGCATCGCGTACTCGCCGCTGACCTGGTAGGCGAAGGTCGGCACGCCGAAGGCGTCCTTCACCCGGCGGATCACGTCCAGGTACGGCAGGCCCGGCTTGACCATGACCATGTCCGCACCCTCGTGGATGTCCAGCTCCACCTCGCGCAGGGCCTCGTCGGAGTTGGCCGGGTCCATCTGGTAGGTGAACTTGTTGCCCTTGCCGAGGTTGCCGGCGCTGCCCACCGCGCTGCGGAACGGGCCGTAGAACGCGCTGGCGTACTTGGCCGCGTACGACATGATGCGCACGTTGACGTGGCCGGCGTTCTCCAGCGCCTCGCGGATCGCGCCGACGCGGCCGTCCATCATGTCGCTGGGCGAGAGGATGTCCACGCCGGCCTCGGCATGGGCCAGCGACTGCCTGACCAGCGCCTCGATCGTCTCGTCGTTGAGGATGTAGCCGCTCTCGTCGATCAGCCCGTCCTGGCCGTGGGTGGTGTACGGGTCCAGCGCCTGGTCGGTCATCACGCCCAGCTCGGGGAAGCGCGACTTCAGCGCGCGGATCGCGCGCGGGATGATG
>JBQGEI010000112.1:0-16922 GCA_052039535.1 Pseudoxanthomonas sp. | reverse complement strand
GGCCAGAACGTCAACGCCTACCGCGGGCCGATGGGCGATGGCGGCGACGCCGGGGAGGAGCATGCCGACCTCGGCCTGCTGATCCGCACCATCGCCCAGATCGAAGGCATCGGCCGGATCCGCTTCACCACCTCGCACCCGCTGGAGTTCTCGGACTCGCTGGTGGAGGCCTACCGCGACGTGCCGCAGCTTGCCAACTACCTGCATCTGCCGGTGCAGGCCGGCAGCGACCGCATCCTCGCGGCGATGAAGCGCGGCTACACCGCCCTGGAGTTCAAGCAGAAGATCCGCAAGCTGCGCGCGGTGCGGCCGGACATCTCGATCAGCTCGGACTTCATCGTGGGCTTTCCCGGCGAGACCGAGGCGGACTTCGAGAAGACCATGAAGCTGATCGAGGACGTCGGCTTCGACCAGAGCTTCTCCTTCATCTACTCGCGCCGGCCAGGGACCCCCGCGGCCGACCTGCCGGACGATGTCGGCGACGAGGCCAGGCACGCGCGCCTGTCGCGCCTGCAGGCCGCGATCAACGCCAATGCCGCACGCATCTCCCAGGCCATGGTCGGCAGCATCCAGACCGTGCTGGTGGAGGGCCCCTCGAAGAAGAACCCCGAGGAGCTGACCGGCAAGACCGAGAACATGCGCTCGGTGAACTTCCCCGGACATCCGCGCCTGGTCGGCCAGTTCGTGGACGTGCAGATCACCGCCGCGTTGACAAACTCGCTGCGCGGCCGCGTCGTGACCCACGGCGCCGGTACCGCCGAATGACCCGCGCCGGAGCTTTCCGGCCCGATCCCGCACCGCACGCCGGCACCCGCCCATGACCCAGCCCGCCTACCGCGACTTCACCCTCGAGCCCGACGACACCGAGCGCCTGGCCAACCTCGCCGGCCCGTTCGACCAGCACCTGCGCCAGCTCGAGCTGCGCCTCGGCGTGGAGATCGCCAACCGCGGCAACGTGTTCCGCGTGACCGGCCCGTCGGCCGCGGCCACGCGCGCCGAGCACCTGCTGCAGGCGCTGTACGCTGAGGCCGCCGAGACCACCTTCGACAGCCATGCCATCCACCTGCGCCTGAACGATGCCAACGTCGACCAGGTGGACGAGGCCGGTTACCAGCCGCAGGAGGTGGCGGTGAAGGTGCGGCGCGGCACCGTCCGCGGACGCGGTGCCAACCAGGCCCGCTACCTGCATTCAATCGCCACCCACGACATCAATTTCGGTATCGGCCCGGCCGGCACCGGCAAGACCTTCCTGGCCGTGGCCATGGCGGTGGACGCGCTGAACGAATCGCGGGTGCAGCGGCTGGTGCTGGTACGCCCGGCCGTGGAGGCCGGGGAGAAGCTGGGCTTCCTGCCGGGCGACCTGACACAGAAGGTGGACCCCTACCTGCGCCCTCTGTACGACGCGCTCTACGAGATGCTTGGCGTGGAGAAGGTGGTCAAGCTGCTGGAGAAGAACGTCATCGAGATCGCGCCGCTGGCCTACATGCGCGGGCGCACCCTCAACGATGCGTTCGTGATCCTGGACGAGGCCCAGAACACCACCATCGAGCAGATGAAGATGTTCCTGACCCGCCTGGGCTTCGGCTCGACCGCGGTGGTCACCGGCGACATGACCCAGGTCGACCTCCCCAGGCACGTCAAGTCGGGCCTCAAGGACGCCACCGAGGTGCTGCGAGGGGTGGACGGGGTGAGCTTCACCTTCTTCGAGGGCCGCGACGTGGTCCGCCACCCGCTGGTGGCGCGGATCGTCAACGCCTACGACCGGCGCGACCGCGAGGGCGCGGCCCAGGCGCCGGCACAGGACTGACGCCGCCTCCCCGGAGACGGCCGCCGGCACGCGGCAGTCGCGGCGCGCCGCGCCGCGGGCGATACTGCGGGCTCCAGGAACACCGTCCTCGCGCCGCCATGACCCAAGGTCCCACCCGTCTCGATGTCGCGGTCAGCTATGCCGTGCCGCGCGCCGGCATCCCCGCGGCGCGCAGCTTCCGCCGCTGGGTCCAGGCCGCCCTGGCCAGCCGCATCCGCGAGGCCGACCTCGCCATCCGCATCGTCGACAGCGCGGAGGGCCAGGCCCTCAACCGGCATTACCGCGGCAAGGATTACCCGACCAACGTGCTGAGCTTCCCGGCCGAGCTGCCCGAAGGCCTGCCCAAGGGCGTGAAGTTCCCGCTGCTGGGTGACCTGGTGATCTGCGCGCCGGTGGTGGCGCGCGAGGCCGCCGATCAGGACAAGCCCCTGGCCGCGCACTACGCGCACCTGACCGTGCATGGCACCCTGCACCTGCTGGGCTGGGACCACGAAGACGACAAGGAGGCCGAGGCCATGGAACAGCTGGAACGCGAGATCCTCGCCGGGCTCGGCCTGCCCGACCCCTATGCCGGCGAGCGGGACTGAGCCGGTGCGCGCCCCCTTCCCCGCTCCGGCCCTGCTCGCCCTGGCCCTGCTGGCCGGGCTCCCCGCACCTGCCCGTGCCCAGGCCCCGGCGCCGGATCTTGCCACGCTGATCGAATGCCGCGGTTCCTACGAGGGGTTCATGGCCCTGCTGCCGGTCCTGGCCGATCCACTGGCCGCGATCGCCCTGGGCTGGCGGCCGCAGCCGCAGGCCAACCCGTTCATGATCGAGTACCGGCTCAATGCGCCGGTGACGGTGTTCGGCCACCACAGCGACCACATCGCCATCGCCGGCGATGCGGTGCTGGCCGTACTGGACCTGCCCGACCCCCGCGTGCTGGCCCGCCAGCTGCAGCTGGAGACGGGCGTCGATACCCCCCAGAAGGCCCTGTTCGGGCTGGAGGTGCGGGCCGAGGAGGTGCCGGCGCGCGACGGCGGCGGGCCGTGGATCGAATCGGCGGTGGTGAACGTCTCCAACGTGGATTCCCATCCCGGCAAGACCCTGGCCGGGTGCAGTTACAGCCGGGACCCGCTGGAGCCGGAGGAGGCTGCGCCGGGCGCCAGCGCCTCGCCGGCGGTCGCCGTTCCACGCTAGACTGCCGCCAACGCCCGGATTCCCGGTCGCCTTCATCGCCCCGATGTCAGAAGACGACAGTAGTACCCAAGCATCCGAGCCGCACGAGCGGCGACGCAACTGGCTGGAGCGCATCAGCGCGGCCTTTTCCGGCGAACCCGACACCCGTGAGGACCTGGTCGCGCTGCTGCGCGACGCACAGGGCAACGGGCTGATCGACGCCGACACCCTGCGCATGATGGAAGGCGCGCTTTCGGTCTCCGAGCTGACCGTGGGCGATGTCATGGTGTCGCGCTCGCAGATGGTCTCGCTTTCGGCCGAGGCCGCGGTCGCCGACCTGATGGCGCAGGTGGTCGAGTCCGGCCACTCCCGCTTCCCCGTGCACGGCGAGAACCGCGACGAGATCCTCGGCATCCTGCTGGCCAAGGACCTGCTGCGCGGCGTGGTTACGGGCAAGGGCGCCTGCGACGTGCATTCGCTGCTGCGGCCCGCGGTGCTGATCCCCGAGTCCAAGAAGCTCAACGTCCTGCTCAAGGAGTTCCGCCTCTCGCGCAACCACATGGCGCTGGTGGTGGACGAGTACGGCGGGGTCGCGGGCCTGGTGACCATCGAGGACGTGCTGGAGCAGATCGTCGGCCAGATCGACGACGAGCACGACGAGGCCGGCGACGACAGCGCGCTGATCGCGGTGCAGGCCGACGGCCAGTACATCGTCGACGCGCTGACCCCGATCGGCGATTTCAACCAGCGCTTCGGCGCCAGCTTCGCCGACGACGAGTACGACACCATCGCCGGCCTGGTGACCGAGGCGATCGGCCACCTGCCGGAGGTCGGCGAGGAGCTGACCCTGGGGCGTTTCGCCTTCCGCGTCATCCGTGCCGATGCGCGCCGGGTGCGCGCCTTCCAGGTCGGCGTGCTGCCGGCCGACGTGGTGGACGAGGCGTGATGCGCGTGGGCGCGTGGGCGGCCGCCGTGCTGGCCGCCCTGCTGGCGCTGCTTCCGGCACCGGCCGGCGCCGCGCCGAGGATCGGGGTACTCACCATGCAGCCGGGCGAGGTGTTCTTCGAACGCTTCGGCCACGATGCGATCGTCGTGGTCGATCCGGCCGCGGGCACTGCCATCTCCTACAACTTCGGCTATTTCGATCCCGGCGAGCCGGATTTCGTCGCCCGCTTCGCGCGCGGCGAAATGCTCTACCAGCTGGTCGCGCTGCCGGTGGAGCAGGACCTGGAACAGTACCGGCAGTCCGGGCGCGGGGTCAGCGTGCAGTGGCTCGACCTGGAGCCGGCCCAGGCGGTGGAACTGGCCGCCAGCCTTGCCGAGCGGTCGCGGCCGGAGAACGCGCGCTACCGCTACGACTACTTCACCGCCAATTGCGCCACCCAGGTGCGCGACGCGCTGGACCAGGCGCTGGGCGGCGCCTTGCGCACGCAGATGTCTGCCCGCTCGCGCGGCAACTCCTACCGCAGCGAGGCGGTGCGGCTGGCGCGTCCGGCGCCGTGGATGTGGCTGGGCTTCGACCTGGGCCTGGGCCCCTACGCGGACCGCGCGCTGTCGCGCTGGGAGGAGGCCTTCGTGCCGATGCGCCTGGCCGACAGCCTGCGCGAGGCGCGCAATACGGCCGGACGCCCGCTGGTGATGGCCGAACAGGAACTGCTGCCGCACCGCATCGCGCCGGAACCGGCCGAACGGCCCCGCCGGACGTGGCCCTGGCTGCTGGCCGGGCTGGCGCTGGCTGCCGGCGTGCTCGCGCTGCGGCGTCGTCCCCGCCTGCTGGCCGCGGCTGCGAGCCCGCTGTGGCTGCTGTGCGGCATCGGCGGGGTGGTGCTGGCGTGGCTGTGGCTGGGCACCGCCCACCAGGCCGCGTGGGCCAACCGCAACCTCTCGCTGCTGGATCCGCTTTGCCTACTGCTGCTGCCCGGGGCGGTCGCCCTGTGGCGCGGGCGGGCGCCGGGGCGGCTGTTCGCACCCGTTCTGTGGGGCGTGGCCGCGGTCGGTTGCGGCGGATGGCTGCTGCAGTGGCTGAGCCAGCAGCCGCAGGTCAACGCCGCCTGGGTCGCATTGCTGCTGCCGGTCCATGTGTCCCTGGCCCTGGCCCTGGGACGCCGCCGCTGATCCGGGCGGGCGGCTTGCCGCCGGCGCAGCCAACGCGCACGATGCCGCGCATGGCTTTCGCATCCCCCCTGCCCGCCGGCGTCGTCGCCTGCGCGTGGTACGACATCCACGGCCAGCGCCACGACCTGCCACTGGGCGAGGTCGGCGCGCGCATCGCCGCCGACGCGCCCGGGTTCGCCTGGATCGGCCTCTACGAGCCGGCCGAGGAGATCCTCGAACGCCTGCAGCAGGCACTGGAGCTGCACCCGCTGGCGGTGGAGGACGCGCGCAAGGCGCACCAGCGACCCAAGGTGGAGGCCTACGGCGAGATCCTGTTCGTGGCCATGCACACCGCGCAGATGGAAGGCAGCCGGATCGCCTATGGCGAGACCCATGCATTCCTGGGCCGGCGCTTCCTGCTGACCGTACGCCATGGCGCCTCGCTGTCCTATGCGCCGGTGAGGGCCCGCCTGGAACAGGAGCCCGAACTGTTGCGGCCCGGCCCGGCAATGGCCCTGTACGGCGTGCTCGACTTCGTCGTCGACAACTGCGCGCCGATCGTCGATGCGCACCGGGACACGCTGCACGCGCTGGAGCGCGACATCTTCTCCGACACCTACCGGCGGGCGATCGTGGTGCGCCTGTACGACCTAAAGCGCGAGCTCACCAACATGCGCGGCTCGGTCTCGCCGCTGCAGGACGTGCTGGCCCAGCTGGTGCGCAACCAGGCGGCCCAGGGCCAGCTGGTCCCGGAAGACGTGCGCCTCTACCTGCGCGACGTCCACGACCACGTGGTGCGGATCAACGATGCCATCGACACGCTGCGCGACATGCTCGGCACCGCGTTGAGCGTGAACCTCTCGCTGGTCACCCTGGCCCAGGGCGAGACGGTCAAGCGCCTTGGCGCCTGGGCCGCGCTGCTCGCCGCCCCCACCCTGGTCACCAGCTGGTACGGCATGAACTTCGCGCACATGCCGGAGCTGGCGCCGCGTTGGGCCTATCCCGCCCTGGCCCTCGGCGTGGGAACGGTGTGCGTGGTGCTGTACCGGCTGTTCAAGCGCTCGCGCTGGCTTTGAACACGCCGCCGCAACACCGGCGGTGGAATCCTCCGCCAGCCGGGTAAGACCAAAGTCTCAGCCGTGGGGGCGGCCGAGCCGTTGACCCGCCCGGGAAGCAGGACGACCCTAGTCGTACCCCCGCCGGAGATGACTCATGAAGGCTTTTTCGAAGGTTGCCTGGGCAGCGCTGGCGCTGCTGGGCGCGTTCTGCCTGGGCACTGTCGCCCTGCGCCGCGGCGAGCCGATCAATGCGCTGTGGATCGTGGTGGCCGCCGTTTCCATCTACGTGGTCGCGTACCGCTACTACGGCTTGTTCATCGCCGACCGGGTGCTCGGCCTGGACCCATCGCGCGCCACCCCGGCGGTCCTGCGCAACGACGGCCTGGACTTCGTGCCCACCAACAAGCACGTGCTGTTCGGCCACCACTTCGCCGCCATCGCCGGCGCCGGCCCGCTGGTCGGCCCGGTGCTCGCCGCGCAGATGGGCTACCTGCCCGGCACGCTCTGGCTCATCGCCGGCGTGGTCCTGGCCGGCGCCGTGCAGGATTTCATGGTGCTGGTGATCTCCAGCCGGCGCGATGCGCGCTCGCTGGGCGACCTGGTGCGCGAGGAGATGGGCAAGGTGCCCGGCACCATCGCCCTGTTCGGCGCATTCCTGATCATGATCATCATCCTGGCGGTGCTGGCGATGATCGTGGTGAAGGCGCTGGCCGAGAGCCCGTGGGGCATGTTCACGGTGATCGCGACCATCCCCATCGCGATCTTCATGGGCGTCTACATGCGCTACATCCGGCCCGGGAGGATCGGCGAGATCTCCGTCGTCGGCATCGTCCTGCTGCTGGCGGCCATCTGGTTCGGCGGCGACGTCGCCGCGCACCCGGTGTGGGGCCCGGCCTTCACCTTCACCGGCACCCAGATCACCTGGATGCTGATCGGCTACGGCTTCGTGGCGGCGGTGCTGCCGGTGTGGCTGCTGCTGGCCCCGCGCGACTACCTGTCCACCTTCCTCAAGATCGGCGTGATCGCCGGCCTGGCGGTCGGCATCCTGATCGTGATGCCGGAACTGCGCATGCCCGCCCTGACCCAGTTCACCGATGGCACCGGGCCGGTATGGAAGGGATCGATGTTCCCGTTCCTGTTCATCACCATCGCCTGCGGCGCGGTGTCCGGCTTCCATGCGCTGATCAGCTCGGGCACCACGCCCAAGCTGCTGGCCAGCGAGCGCCACGCGCCCTACATCGGCTACGGCGGCATGCTGATGGAGTCCTTCGTGGCGATCATGGCGATGGTCGCCGCGGCGACCATCGACCCGGGCGTGTACTTCGCGATGAACAGCCCGGCGGCGGTCATCGGCACCGACCCGGCCAACGCCGCCCAGGTGGTGTCCAGCTGGGGCTTCACGATCACGCCTGACGTGCTCACCGCCACGGCGGCGGACATCGGCGAGAACTCGATCCTCTCCCGCGCCGGTGGTGCCCCGACCCTGGCGGTGGGCATCGCGCAGATCTTCCATGCGGTGATCCCGGGCGACGGGATGATGGCCTTCTGGTACCACTTCGCGATCCTGTTCGAGGCGCTGTTCATCCTGACCGCGGTGGACGCGGGCACCCGTGCCGGGCGCTTCATGCTGCAGGACCTGCTCGGCAACTTCGTGCCGATGATGCGCCGCACCGAGTCGTGGAGCGCCAACCTCATCGCCACCGCCGGCTGCGTCGCGCTGTGGGGTTACTTCCTCTACGTGGGCGTGACCGACCCGCTGGGCGGCATCAACATGCTGTGGCCGCTGTTCGGCATCGCCAACCAGATGCTGGCCGGCATCGCGCTGATGCTGTGCACCGTGGTCCTGTTCAAGATGAAGAAGGACCGCTACGCCTGGGTATCGATCCTGCCGACCGTATGGCTGCTCATCTGCACCACCTATGCCGGCTGGATCAAGATCTTCGACTCCAATCCGGCGGTGGGCTTCCTGGCCCAGGCCAACCGTTACCGTGACGCCATCGCGCGCGGCGAGCTGATCGCCCCGTCGAAGGACCTGGACGGCATGGGCCAGATCATGTTCAACAACTACGTCAACGCCGGTCTGACCGCGCTGTTCCTGCTGGTGGTGGTGAGCGTGCTGTTCTATTCGATCGGCGCGATCCGCAAGGCCCGCGCCAGCACCGCGCGCACCGACCGCGAAACCCCGTACGTGGCGCTGACGCCCGAGCAGCAGAGGAGCTACCTCTGATGGCCGGCGCGCTGGTTCCGGTCAGCCACTTCGCCGCGCACCGTCGTGTGTGGCGCCGGCTGGTGCAGACCGCACGCCTGTGCTGCGGCGTCCCGGACTACGACAATTACGTGCGGCACGTACTGGAGAAGCATCCCGACCGCGAGCCGATGGACTACAAGACCTTCTTCCGCGAGCGTCAGGAAGCGCGCTACGGAGGGCGCGGCGGATTCCGCTGCTGCTGAGTCCCGCAGGGCGCTGCAACCGGAAAGGCGAAGCGCGGGCTTCGCCTTTCTCTTGGCCGCGGCCCGCATCGGCCCGCCCGAAGCCGCCGCCCGCCGCTGCCCCGTCGCCGGCCGCTGTGTTCGCCCTCGCCGGTGCCTGTGCGGTTGTCCGGGTGCTCCGGTGGCAGCGACCGCATCGTCCCCGTAGCGGGCGGGCAGTGGCTACGGTGGCGGCAAGGCGGTGGCGCGAAGGCCAGCAGCGCGCCGGCGTACAACCCCACCCCGGAGCAGGAGGCGGAGGAGGAAAGGCGAAGCGATGGCTTCGCCTTGGCTGGCTATGCGTGCAGGGGGCAGCTCACTGCCCCGCCATGATCCGCAGGATCTGCCCCAGCCAGTAGGCGATCATCGTGCCGGTGGCGTAGCCGACGGTGCCCAGCAGCACGCCTACCGGAGCCAGGGTGGGATGGAAGGCCGCGGCCACCACCGGTGCCGAGGCGGCGGCGCCGATGTTGCCCTGCGAGCCGATGGCGAAATAGAACAGCGGCGCACGCACCAGCTTCGCCGCGCCCCACAGCACCAGGATATGCACGCCCATCCACACCAGCCCCAGTGCCAGCAGCTCCAGGCGGTCCAGCAGCTTCACGAAGTCCATCTGCATGCCGATGCTGGCGATCAGGAAGTACAGGCAGGCGCTGCCCACCTTGGCCATGCCGGCGTTCTCCAGCCGCCGCACCGGCGTGAAGCTCAGGGCCAGGCCGGCGAAGGTGGCCACCAGCACCACCCAGACGAAGGCCGAGTCCAGGCTGTACTGGCTGGCGTTGGGGACGTGTGCGGCAAACCACGCAGCCACCGGCGTGGCCACGGCATGGGCAGCGCCGACGATGCCGAAGCCGATGCCCAGGATCACCATCAGGTCGGTCAAGGTCGGAATGCGGGCGTTGGCGGCCTCGTAGGCCTCCAGCCGCGACTTCATCTCGTCGATGGCGCGCGTGTCGGCACCACTGCGCGCGTCGATGGTCGCCGCGCGCCCGGCCAGGAACAACAGGGTCGCCATCCACAGGTTGGCGATGGCCACGTCGACCACGGCGAACTGGCCGAACAGGGTGGCATCCACTTCGTACACCTCGCGGATGGCGACCATGTTGGCGCCGCCGCCGATCCAGCTGCCGGCCAGCGCGGCCATTCCCTTCCACACCTCGCCGGCCACCACCTCCGGCCAGAACCACTGGAACAGCTGGAACGCCACGATCGCGCCCAGGAACAGGCCGAAGGTGCCGGCGCAGAATACGAACAGCAACCGCGGCCCGAGCTTGAGCACGCCCTTGAGGTCGATGGTCATGGTCAGCAGGACCAGCGCCACCGGCAGCAGCACGCGGCTGCCGATCGGGTTGTAGATCGCGCCCTGGGTGCCGTCGATCAACCCCACGGTGTTGTAGAGCGCCGGCACGAAGTAGCACAGCAGCAGCGCCGGGATCCACGCGAAGAACTTCCTCCAGAACGGCGTGGGACCGCTGGCCAGCCAGAAGATCAGGCCGAGGGTGCCTGCGATGAGGCCGAAGACGACGATGTCGTTGGTGATCAGGGCAGTGGATGGTGCGGTGGCTTCTATCGCCATCTGGAACTCCGGTTGGTGCTTCCGGCACGGGCAGCAGCCCACGCAAAGCGGAAAGCCGGCTGGTGCCGGCTTTCCGGGGGCTTACTGGCCGATGTGCTTCTTCAGCCAGGCATTGACGGTGTCATGCCATAGCACGCTGTTGTGCGGCTGCAGCACCCAGTGGTTCTCGTCCGGGAAGTACAGCAGCTGCGAGTCGATGCCCTTGCGCTGCAGCGCGGTGAAGGTCGACAGCCCCTGGTCCACGGGCACGCGGTAGTCCTTCTCGCCCTGCACCACCAGCATCGGCACCTTCCAGTTGGCCACGTGGTTGACCGGATTGAAGCGCTCGTAGTTCTGCGGCTTGTCGAACGGGGTACCGCCGTTCTCCCACTCGGTGAACCACAGCTCTTCGGTCACGTAACCCATCGAGCGGGTGTCGAACACGCCGTCGTGGTTGACCAGGCACTTCCATGGCGACCGGCCGGCCTCGTCGAACCAGTTGCCCGCGATCCAGTTGACCATGTAGCCGCCGTAGCTGGCGCCCAGCGCACAGGCACGGTCGCCATCGAGGAAGGCGTACTTCTGCTGCGCCGCGGCCCAGCCCTTCTGCAGGTCCTCCAGCGGCTTTCCGCCCCAGTCGCCGCTGATCGAGTCGGTGAAGGCCTGGCCGTAGCCGGTGGAGCCGTGGAAGTCGACCATCACCACCGCGTAGCCCTGGCCGGCGTAGGTCTGCGGGTTCCAGCGGTAGCTCCAGCCGTTGCCGAAGCTGCCCTGCGGACCACCGTGGATCAGGAACGCGACCGGGTAGCGCTTGCCCTCCTCGTAGTTCCACGGCTTGACCACGTAGCCGTGCACGGTCTCGCCATTCCAGCCGGCGAAGGTGAACTGCTCGTAGCCGCCGAAGGCCACCTCCGGCAGCGACTCGGCGGCGGTCGGCGTGATCGCGCGCACGGCCGCGGGATTGTCCAGCGAGGTGGTGAACAGCTGGTTGCCGGTGTCCAGGGTGTTGCGCAGGTACGCCAGGGTGCCGCCGGCGATGTCGAAGCCGCCGATGCTGCCCTCGCCCGTCACTTCCTCGACCTTGCCGCTGGCCACGTCCACCGCGAACAGCGGATGCTGGCCCACGTGCTGGGCCGTGGTGTACAGGGTGCGGCCGTCGGCCGACAGCGCGATGCCGTCGGCGCTGCGGTCCCACTGCGGAGCGATCTCGCGCACCTTGCCGCTGGCCAGGTCCATCGCCATCAGGCCGAAGCGGTCGGCCTCGAAGCCCGGCCGCTTCATCGCGCGGTAGTAGAGGGTCTTGCCGTCGGCGCTGAACACCGGGCCGGTATCCCACGCCGGGTTGGACGCGGTGAGGTTCTTCAGCGGCTGGCCGTCGCGATACAGGTACAGGTCGAAGTTGGTCGACCACGGCTCCTGGCGGTCGGCCTTGCGCATGGAGAAGGCCAGGCTGCGGCTGTCGGGCGACCAGCTGTACTCGTCGGCGCCCCCGAACGGGCGCGACGGCACGTGGCCGACCGGATCGGCCTTGCCGGCACCTACCAGCACCGGTGCCGGGGCCTTGTCGCCGCTGGCCGGGGTGGTCACGAACAGGCGGCTGTGGCGGCCGTCGGCCCAGGTGTCCCAGTGGCGCACGAACAGCTGGTCGTAGACCACGCCGCTGGCTTTGGACTTCCCGCGCTCGTCGAGGCGGGAAACCGTGCAGTCCAGGTCGGCGCCGCAGTCAGTGAACACGTCCATGCTCACCGCGATGCGCCTGCCATCCGGGGAGACCTTGTAGCTGCCGATGTCCAGCGGATAGCGGGTGAGCTGGCGCGGCTCGCCGCCAGCGACCGGGATCGAGTACAGCTGCTGGCTGCCGCCCTTCGCGGAGAGGAAGTACACCGACTTGCCGTCGGCCGAGAACGAGGGCGAGTTGACGTTCCAGCCCTCCGGGGTCAGCCGCTTCGGCGGCGCCAGGTCGCGGGTGCGCAGGTCGCGGATCCACAGGCCGGTCGTGGCCTTGTCCAGGTCCTTGCCGATCTCGCGCCTGGCGAACACCACGCGCCCGCCGTCCGGCGACAGCACCGGCGAGGAAAGGCGGTCGAGCTGTTGCAGGTCGCGCACGTCGAAGCCGCGGGCGGCCTCGGCGTCATGGACGGCTCCAAGGCCGATCAGTCCGGCCAGGGCCAGGACCAGGGGCGTGCGTGCGGACATCGGTAACTCCTGTGGAAATGCAGTCCCGGATACTAGGAAGCGCCGCCGGGCCGGCGCAAAGGCGGATGGTCATGCCGTCCACCGGCAGGATCAGCGGGCCTGTTCTCCGCGCCTGCCGGTGCGGTACAGCAGCCAGCCGACCAGGAACAGCACCACCAGGCCGACCCACTGCGCGGCCGCGCCCAGGTCCACCGGCAGCGCGAGCACCTCGGCGTCCTGGCTGATCACGATCGGCAGCGCGATGGCGATGCCCATCAGCGCCTCGCCGGTGATCAGGCCGGCCGAGAACAGCACGCCGGGACGGTGGATGCGGTCCAGGCCGGCCTCGTCCCCGTCGTGGACCCTGTGGAAGCGCTGCACCAGGTGCGCCAGCAGGCCGCCGAGGAAGATCGGCACCATCAGCTCCAGCGGCAGGTAGATGCCGATGGCCGCGGCCAGCACCGGCACGCGGAAGCGCTTGCCGGTCTTCTTCAGCCAGCCGTCGATCGCGATCACGATCGCGCCGACCACCGCGCCGATGCCGATCATCGTCCACGGCAGCTCGCCGCCGAACAGGCCCTTGGCCACCGAGGCCATGAGGTTGGCCTGCGGCGCCGGCAGGGTCTTGGAGCCGATGCCGTACGCCTGCTGCAGCAGGTTCAGCACCGGCGCCATGATCAGCGCGCAGGAGAACGCGCCGATGCCCAGCATCAGCTGCTGCTTCCACGGCGTCGCTCCGACCAGGTAGCCGGTCTTGAGGTCCTGCAGGTTGTCGCCACCGACCGCCGCCGCGCAGCACACCACCGCGCCGATCATGATCGCCGCCACCGCGCCCAGCGGCGCGCCGCCGACCTGGACCTGCCCGTCGTCCCCCAGCAGCATCAGCAGCACCACCGAGGCGAACAGGATGGTGGCGATGGTGATGCCCGAGACCGGGTTGTTCGAGGAGCCGACCAGGCCGGCGAGGTAACCGGACACCGATACGAACAGGAAGCCGGCGACGATCATGATGACCGTCATCGGGATGCTGACGTGCCACTGGCCGACGATCGCCTGGTAAAGCGCCAGCAGCGGCAGGATGAACAGCACCAGCGCCACCAGCATCCACTTCATCGGCAGGTCGCGGTCGGTCTCGGCGATCGCCGCGCCGGAGGCCGCGCCCTTGCGCGCGGCGGCGAAGCCGCTGCGGATGCCGGCCAGCAGCGAGTTGCGCAGCGAGAACAGGGTCCAGACGCCGCCGACCAGCATCGCGCCCACGCCCAGGAAGCGGATCTTCGACGACCAGATGGCGAAGGCCGCGTCCTCGGCCGGGGCGCCGGCAATGGCGCTGGCCAGGGCCGGGTCGGCCTGCAGGAAGAAGGCGTGGTACAGCGGGATGGCGATGTGCCAGGACAGGATCGCGCCGGACAGCACCACGATGCCGACGTTGAGGCCCACGATATAGCCCACGCCCAGCAGCGCCGGCGACAGTCCGGTGCCGAGATAGCCGATCACCCTGTTGTTGGCGAAGTAGCCGGCCACCGCCCAGCTGTCCGGGATCAGGCGCAGGCCGTTGGCCGCGGCCAGCTTGACCACGCCGCCGATGGCCGCGGAGATGCCCAGGATCTTCAGGCCAGGCCCGGGGTTCTCGCCGGCCTTGAGCACCTCGGCCGCGGCCTTGCCCTCGGGGAACGGCAGCGGCTCCTCGACGATCATGGTGCGCCGCAGCGGCACGGAGAACAGCACGCCCAGCAGGCCGCCGAGGCCGGCGATGCCCAGCACCCACCAGTAGTCGAAGTCCGGCCAGTAGCCCATCAGCACCAGCGCCGGGATGGTGAAGATCACGCCGGCGGCGATCGACGAGCCGGCCGAGGCGCCGGTCTGGACGATGTTGTTCTCCAGGATCGTGCCGCCGCCGAGCAGGCGCAGCACACCCATGGACACCACCGCCGCCGGGATCGCGGTGGCCACCGTCAGGCCGGCGAACAGGCCCAGGTAGGCGTTGGCCGCCGACAGCACCACCGCCAGTACGATGGCGAGCACGACCGCCCGGAATGTCAGCTGTGGCGCGGCTGGACCTGCCATCGGTTTCCCCTGCAAACAAGAAAGCGCCACGGTATCGGCCCGGCGCCGGCAGGTCCAGTGGCCGCAGGGGCGCTACTGTGCGCCCTGCCCTCCCAGGTGGCGGCCCAGGAAGGCCAGCAGGCGGGTGTAGTACTCGCGCCGGTTGGCGGGCAGGAAGAAGCCATGGCCTTCGGTGGGGTAGTACAGGGTCTCCACTTCCACCCCGGCCCCCTTCAGCGCCCGCTCCATCTGCCGGGTGTGCTCCGGCGGGGTGCGCTCGTCCTGCCCGCCGGCGGCCATGAACACCGGCACCCGGACCTGCCCGGCCAGGCGGGTGGGCGAACTGGCCGCCAGCACCGCCGGGTCGCTACCCATCCAGTCGCGTGACCACGTCTCCAGCGAGCGCGCGCCCCCGGACAGCGCGCTCAGGCGCATCGGCAGGTCGTACAGGCCCACGTACCCCGCGGCGCAGCGGTACAGGTCCGGCTCGCGGGCCGCGCCCATCAGCGCCGCATAGGCGCCGTAGCTGGCGCCGTAGATGCAGATCCGGCGCGGGTCGGCAATGCCCTCGGCAATCGCCCAGCGGGTGGCGTCGGTCAGGTCGTCCTGCATGGCCAGGCCCCACTGGCGCGCGCCGGCGGCGGTGAAGGCGTGGCCGTAGCCACCGGATCCGCGGAAGTTCACCTGCAGCACCGCATAACCGGCCGAGGACAGCAGTTGCGCCTCCTCGTCGAAATACCAGGTGTCCTGTACTCCGTAGGGGCCGCCATGCGGCAGCAGCACCAGGGGCTGGCCGCGCTCGCCGCCCCCCTTGGGCAGGGTCAGGTAGCCGTGCACGGCCAGGCCGTCGCGGGCAGTGAAGGACACCGGGCGCCGCGGCGACATTTCCAGCGGGTCCAGCCAGCTGCGCCGGCTGACCAGGTGGCGGGCCTGCATCGTGGCCGTGTCGAACAGGAAGAAGTCCCCGCTGTTGCGGTCCGAATGCACCTCCACCAGGGCCAGGCGACCATCGGCGGTGCGCGAGGCCAGTTCCGGGCTCTCGCCCTCGAAGGCCTGCTCCAGCAGGCGGTGCAGGCGCACGTCCGGGTGGTCCTTGTTGAAGAACTCGGTGCGCGGACGCCCATCCATGAAACGCGCACCGATCGGCTCGCGCGGGCCGGCGCTGGCGTAGATGACCGTCATCGGGTCCACATCGTCGTCGCGCAGCACCTCGCTGCGCTGGCCGCTGGCCAGGTCCAGCGCGAGGATGGCATCGGGTCCGCGCGGCATGTCGCTGCGCAGGAACAGCGTGCGGCCATCTGCCGAGAAGCCAAGCGGATATTCGCGCCGGCGGCTGGACCGCTCGTCGTTGACCAGCTGCCATTCGGCCTCGGCGCTCGCGCGGTGATACAGCTGGCTCATGTTGTCGGTGTTGGAACCGAAGACGGCCCGCACGACCCCGGCGTGGTCGACGAGGAACCCCGCGTTGCGCACGGGCACCCGCGCCACCACCACCCGGCGCCCGCTGCGCACGTCCATGCGCTCGGCCCGGCTGTAGGGGTCGTCGGTGAAAGGGGCGACATTGAGGATCACGCTGTTCGGGTCGCCCGGCAGCTCGTCCGCCAGCCTTGCCCACACCGCCTCCGCCTTCTTCGGCTTGATCCGTGTGCCTGCGCCGCCATCGTCAACCCGCTCGCCGACCAGCATCTCGCCGCGACCGTCTTGGGCATCCACCACCACGACCTCGCCGGTGAAGCGCGGCCGGGCGAGCATGCCGATCTTCTCGGCCACCCCCAGCAGCACGCGCCTGTCGTTGGCCCAGCTGAACCAGGCGATGTCGGTGTTCCGGCCCAGCGAGAACTGGGCCGTCGGCTTCAGGTCGGACAGCTGCAGGATCACCAGGCCGGTACGGTCGCCGCGTGGCAGGGTTGCAGCGAGGTAGTCGCCGCCAGGCGACAGCTGCATCTCGCTGAACTCCTCGCGGCGCACGTGGGATTCCAAGTCCACCGCGGCACTGGCGACCGCGCACATGCCGAGCCACACCAGTGACGCACACACTCCGGCGCGCAGCACGCGCGCCATGCCCTTGTCCTGCATGGATCCCCCTGTCCGGCGCTCCCCGCGCCACCGGCAGCCTAGCCCAGGCATGCGCCAGCGTCATCCGCGCTGCACCGCGGCGTGCGCCCGCTCGAGGCACCGGCGCACGCGGCAGGCGCCGACAACGGGACGCGGCCGCTCCAGCGCGGCGGCGCGACGCCGCAGGGCGCGTCCCCCAAAAAAAACGGACGCCCCTGGGGCCGTCCGTCGTGCCGCGAGGGGCCTGCGCACCGGTGACCACCGGTGCGGTCGGCCTCAGAACGGGATGTCGTCGTCGGCGAAGCCGTCGTCGAAGCCGCCACCGGCGGCCGGGGCGGCCGGGGCCGCAGCCGGGCCACCGCGCTGCGCACCACCGCCGCTGCCGCCACGGCCGCCGAGCATCTGCATCTCGTTGGCGACGATGTCGGTGAAATAGCGCTCCTGGCCATCCTGGCCGGTGAACTTGTCGTAGCGGATCTCGCCCTCGACATAGCACTGGGAACCCTTG
>JBQGEI010000111.1:0-2341 GCA_052039535.1 Pseudoxanthomonas sp. | reverse complement strand
ATCGACGGCAACAGCTACCGCCCGTCGGACGTGATCACCTCCATGTCCGGAAAGACCATCGAGGTCGGCAACACCGACGCCGAGGGCCGCCTGATCCTGTGCGACGCGCTGACCTACGCGCAGCGCTTCGAGCCGGCCGCGCTGGTCGACGTGGCCACCCTCACCGGTGCGTGCATGGTGGCGCTGGGCAAGTTCGCCTCCGGCCTGATGAGCAAGCACGACGACCTGGCCGGCGAGCTGCTGGCCGCCGGCGAGCACGTGTTCGACCGTGCCTGGCGCCTGCCGCTGTGGGACGAGTACCAGACCCTGCTGGAATCCAGCTTCGCCGACGTCTACAACATCGGCGGCCGCTGGGGCGGCGCGATCACCGCCGGCTGCTTCCTGGCGCGCTTCGCCGAAGGCCAGCGCTGGGCGCACCTGGACATCGCCGGCAGCGCCAGCGAGGAAGGCAAGCGCGGCATGGCCACCGGCCGCCCGGTCGGCCTGCTGAGCCAATGGCTGCTGGACCGGGCCGCCGAAGGAAGCGCCGCGTAAGCGGCCGGCCATGCCCCGCGCGGATTTCTACCTGATCGCAAGGCCCCGGTTCGCCGAGCAGCCCCTGCTGCTGGTGTGCGAACTGGCCAAGCGCGCCCATGCCAGCGGCCAGTTCACCCTGGTGCTGGCGCGCGACGCGGCCCAGGCCGAAGAGCTGGACGACCTGCTGTGGTCGTTCGAGCCCGATGCCTACATCCCGCACCAGATCGCCGGCGACGACGAGGACGAGCTGACCCCGGTCCTGATCGCCCCACCGGAGGTCGAGGCGCCGGCGCGGCCGCTGGTGGTCAACCTGCGCGACGCGGCCTGGACCGCGCCCTGCGAGCGCGTGCTGGAGGTGGTGCCGGCCGACCCGGCAGCCCGCGTGCCGCTGCGCGAGCGCTGGAAGCAGTACCAGGCGCTGGGCTACGACCTGGCCAAGCACGACATGTGACGGCCGTCCCTGGCTGCCGCCGTCCCGGCCCGCGCCGGAACACGTGCAGCCCTGGACGGCTCCCGAAAGACACCGGGCCCGGCGCACGCCGGGCCGACGAAGAAGACCATGACCGACACCCTGCCCTCCGGCTACGAACCCAAGTCCTTCGAATCGCGCCTGTACGCGCAGTGGGAGGCCAGCGGCTGCTTCCAGCCCAGCGGCCAGGGCGAGCCGTACTCGATCCTGCTGCCGCCGCCGAACGTCACCGGCACCCTGCACATGGGCCACGCCTTCCAGCACACGCTGATGGACGCGCTGGTGCGCTTCCACCGCATGGACGGGTTCGACGTGCTCTGGCAGATGGGCACCGACCACGCCGGCATCGCCACCGAGATGGTGGTCAGCCGCAACCTCGCGCTGGAGGGCAAGGGCGAGACCCGCGATTCGCTGGGCCGCGAGGGTTTCATCGACAAGGTGTGGGAGTGGAAGGCCAGCTCGGGTGACACCATCGAGCGGCAGATGCGCCGCCTGGGCGCCTCCGGCGACTGGTCGCGCAGCAGCTTCACCATGGATCCGCAGCCGTCCGCGGCGGTGGTCGAGGCCTTCGTGCGCTGGCACGAGCAGGGCCTGATCTACCGCGGCCAGCGCCTGGTCAACTGGGATCCGGTGCTGAAGACGGCGATCTCCGACCTTGAAGTTGAGAACGTCGAGGAGGACGGTTTCCTCTGGTCGATCCGCTACCCGCTGGCCGACGGCTTCAGCTACGAGCACGTCGAGCTCGACGCCGGGGGCAACGAGGTGCTGCGCGAGGTCCGCGACTACCTGGTCGTGGCGACCACCCGCCCGGAGACCATGCTCGGCGACACCGCGGTGATGATCCATCCGGAGGACCCCCGCTACCCCGGCCTGATCGGCAGGGAAGTGGTGCTGCCGCTGACCGGACGCCGCATCCCGGTGATCGGCGACGACTACGTCGACCGCGCCTTCGGCACCGGCGTGGTCAAGGTCACCCCGGCGCACGACTTCAACGACTACCAGGTGGGCCAGCGCCACAAGCTGCCGCTTATCAACCTGTTCACGCCTGAAGCGGCGATCAACGACAACGCCCCGGAGAAGTACCGCGGCCTGGACCGCTACGACGCGCGCAAGGCCGTGCTGGCCGACCTCGAGGACCTCGGCCTGCTGGTCGAGACCAAACCGCACAAGCTGCAGGTACCGCGCGGCGACCGCACCGGCCAGGTGATCGAGCCCTACCTGACCGACCAGTGGTTCGTGAAGATGGACGCGCTGGCCAAGCGCGGCCTGGAGCTGGTGGAGTCGGGCGAGGTGAAGTTCGTCCCGCCGAACTGGATCAACACCTACCGCCACTGGATGGAGAACATCCAGGACTGG